>NZ_JAFRFW010000927.1:0-4883 GCF_017434145.1 Saccharopolyspora sp.
GGTCCGGGATCACTTCGCCGCCGACGTTGGCGCTCGCCCGCGCATGAGCGCCCCGATCAGCGTCCGCACCGCCGGAATCGGCCCGATCGGTGCGCGTGCCGCGCGCCCGGACCGCCTTCCCGGTTTGACGACCGGAGGACCCCGCGCGCAGCCCCGCGGCGCTGGCCACGCTGACCGCCTCCAGCTGCGAGTGCACCCGCAGCTTCGACAGGATGCTGCGGGTGTGCGTGCGCACCGTCTCGGTGGAGATCGCCAGGTCGCGCGCGATGCGGGCACCGCGCTTGCCCTCGACCATGCCGCGCAGCACTTCCCGCTCCCGGACGCTGAGCACGTCCAGCGGCCCGTCGCGGCGCCCGGCCAGCCGCACGTCCTCCCGCAACGCCCGCAGCACCACGCCCAGCACCTCGGGCGGGAACCAGGCGTGACCGTGGCACACGCCGCGCAGCACGGCGGTCAGCTCCTCCACACCGCTTTCCTTCGGCACCCATCCGGTCGCCCCGGCGCGGGCCGCTTCCACCGCGCGCTGCGGGTCGAGACCGCCGGTGAGCACAACGACCGCCACGGACGGCAGCGCTTCCAGCATCGCTTCGACCAGTTCCGCGGTGGAGGCGACCGGATCCACGTCCACGGTGATCACGTCCGGGCGCAGCCGATCCACCATCGCCGCCAGGTGCGGGTCGCCGGTCGCGCACCGCCCCACCACCCAGAGGTCCGTGGCCTGCTGCAGCCGCGATCCGAGCGCTTCGGTGAGCATGAGGTGGTCGTCCACCATCAACAGCCGCAGCACGTTCACCTCCCCACCTTCCCCCGCCGTCCGCGGTGAGACCTCATCCAACTGCGGGAGTTCACCCGGCACGCGCACCCGGATCCGGTTCCGGCCCGCCCGGTTCGACCGCGTGCCGCTGCGGGCTGCTCCACCGGCCGGTCGAGCGCGACAGCCAGGCCAGCGGCAGCGAGTACAGCGCGATCGCCGAATCCAGCACCCGCAGCGGCAGGTACAGCCAGGCGTAGAGCAGGAACCTGGGCTGGCGCCGGGTGATCGTGACGACCAGCGTCAGCAGCAGGTCCGGCAGCACGATCCCCAGCAGCAGCGCGGGAATCGTCATGTACCCGGCGACCGCCTCGTGCACGTCGGCGAACCACGGCCACTCGAGCGTCCCGTCCGCGATCAGCGGCAGCAGCAGCACCAGCAGCACCACCGGAAGCAGCACGAGCATGATGCTGCTGGTGAGCAGTTCGAGCAGCAGCAGCGCCAGCATCGCGGTGAACAGGTTCAGCCGCGGCGGGTGCCTGCGCACCGTCTGCCACAGGCCCAGCGACCACCGCTTGGACTGGCGCACGTAGTCCCGGATCCGGCCCGGGTCCTGGGTGGCCGCCACCGCCGATGGCGTGAACCCGACCTTGCCGAGCCGTTTCTGGTAGACCTCGAAGGTCATGTTGAAGTCCTCGATCACCAGCCCGGGCGGGTTGACCTCGATGCTCGGCAGCACGCTGGTGCGGTAGAGGCTGGCGAAGCCGGGCACGATGTGCGTGGCGTTCATCCGCCGCCAGGTCTGGCCGAACTTCAGCAGGTACTGCGTCATCGAGTAGATCCGCTGCCGGTGGAACGCCACCAGCTTGCCCGCGAACGACAGGCCCCGGTCCCGCCAGGCGGTGCGCACGCAACCGGCCACCGCGACCACCTCGGGGTCGTCGAACAGCGGCAGCGCCGCGGCGAAGTAGCCGGGTTCCACGCGGGTGTCCGCGTCCAGCAGCATCACCAGCCGGTACCGGCGCACCAGCCGGAACCGCCGGATGCCCACTTGCAGGGCCC
This sequence comes from Saccharopolyspora sp., assembly GCF_017434145.1. NCBI lineage: Bacteria > Bacillati > Actinomycetota > Actinomycetes > Pseudonocardiales > Pseudonocardiaceae > Saccharopolyspora > Saccharopolyspora sp. The sequence goes on from NZ_JAFRFW010000927.1 coordinate 1,814, forward strand.
CGGCCTTGCCGAGGTTGCCTTCGGTGCCCACGACGTGCACGCCCGCCCGGCGGGCCAGTTCGACCGTGCGGTCGGTGGAACCGTCGGAGACGACGTGCACGTTGCGGGCCGGGACCAGCGCGGTGATCGCCCGCAGGCTTTCGCTGATCACCACTTCTTCGTTGTGCGCGGCGATGAGCACGGCCACGTCGTCGACGCCCAGCGCGCCCGGCCGCCGCGGCCGGAGCTTGCCGTGCCGGTGCGCCGCGAGATCAGCGACCGGTGCGGCTCGCCGCGCGCCGCGCAGCAGCGAACCGCGCCAGCCGTCGAGCACGCGCAGCATCCCGATCACGCCCCAGAGCGTGAAGTTCGCGCCGAACACGACGATGGCCAGCACCCACCACGGGATCATCGCGCCCGCCCCTCATCTCCCCGACCGCGCTCAATCCCCGACCGGCAGGCTCTCGGCGAGCCGGGTCCAGGTGGCGGTGTCCTCGTAGCCGTACATCCACAGGTAGACGCCGCGGATACCGGCGCCGCGGGCGACCTCGAACTTCGCCTTCGAGCTGACCGAGTTCTCGAACCACACCTCGTGCTGCTGCCCCTGCTCGTCGGTGTAGCGGAACCACGGGGTCTGGCTGACCGGGTCGTAGTGCGTCTCGGCCCGGTGCTCGGTCGCGAGCTGGAACGCCTGCAGCCAGGTCAGGTTCGACCCCCGGTCACCGACCCAGTCGTAGCCGTACAGCGGCACGCCCAGCACGATCCGCTCCGGCGGGATCTGCGACTTGGCGTAGTCGACGATCTCGCGGACCCAGCCGATCGGCGCGATCGGTCCGGGCGGCGAGGTGCCCCAGTGGTAGTCGTAGGCCATCAGCCGGACCTGGTCGGCCGCCCTGCCGATCGCGGCGTAGTCCTGCGCGACGTTGCGCTCGTCGTAGCCGGCGTCGCTGGCCTTCGCGAACACCGCCACCGACAGCGTTTTGTCCTTGGCGTGCAACGCGTTGCCGAGGTCGGTGACGAAGCGGCTGAACACTTCCCGGTCACCGGCCCGCAGGTTCTCGTAGTCGATGTCGATACCTTCGTAGTCCTCGCGCTCGACCAGCTCGACGATCTCCCGGACGTGCCGGTCGCGCAGCCGCGGGTCGTGCAGCACCCGCGCGACCGGTTCGTAGGACCAGCGGCCGTCGGTGATGTTGGCCAGCGAAGGCACCAGCGGAACCCCGGCGTCGCGGAGCTTCTCGACCTGGCCGGCCACCTCCGCCGCGCGGTCCGGCGGGTATTGCCGGGTGACCGATCCGTCCCCGCCGAGACCGTAGATCCACGGCGAGACCTCGTTCACCGAGTCCTTGTTGGACACCACCGTGCTCGTGCCCGCCTGCAGGTTCCAGAACGGCAGCGACGCCACCACCAGCGTCTCCGGCCGCGCCGGTGCGGTTATCCGCGGAATGGCCATCACGACCACCAGCAGGGCCGCGAGCGCGATGAGCCCGATGAACCAGATCGAGCCGCCGAGGTGGCGCATCCGGCGGGCGCGGGGGCTGTGCGCGTGATCGGCGTCCTCGTCCGGCGGCTGCGGTTCCTCGTGCCCGGCCCTGCCGCGCCACCACGCGGCGAGTGGCGCGAACAGCCGGTTCCGGCGGCGTTCCGGCTCAGTGACTTCGACATGTCGTTCTCCCTCCCGAACCCCGTCGTCGTGCATGAGGCCCCCCGCTACGCCGAGACGACCGGGGCCGCGCTGGTCTGCTCGTCGATCACGGCCCGGATGATGTCCTCCAGGCTCCGGGACGGTTGGAAGCCGATGAGTTCCCTGGCCCTGGCGCAGTCCGGCACCCGGCGTTGCAGGTCCTCGTAGCCGGGGCCATAAGCGTCCTCATAGGACATTCGCGTGATTCCGGCCGCGGTGCCGGTGAGTTCGATGACCTTGCGCGCCAAGTCCATTATGGACACTTGCTCGTTGCTGCCGATGTTCAGCGCGGTCCCGGTGATCTCGTCCATCCCGGCCAGCCGAACCAGCGCGGGCACCACGTCGGCGACGTGGCAGAAGCAGCGCACCTGGTGGCCGCTGCCGAACACGGTCAGCGGGCGCCCGGACAGCGCCTGGCCCACCAGCCGCGGGATGACCATCCCGTAGCGGCCGCTCTGCCGCGGTCCCACGGTGTTGAACAACCGCACGATCACCGCGCTGAGCCCGAGTTCGCGCACGTAGCAGTAGGTCAGGCTCTCGTCGATTGCCTTGGCCTCGGAGTAGGTCCAGCGGGTCTTCAGCGGTGCGCCGACCAGCCGGTCGTCGTCCTCGTTGAGCCCGGGTTTGCTGTTCTTGCCGTAGACCTCGCTGGTGGAGGCCACCAGCACCCGCGCGCCCCGGCGGTGCGCGGAGTCGAGCACGTTCTCCGTGCCGTGCACATTGGTCAGCAGGCTGCGCAGGGTGCGCTCCTGGATGACGAATGCCCCGACCGCGGCGGCCATGTGGAACACCACGTCCACTTCGGACACCAGGTCGTCCACCAGGGTGCCGTCCAGGATCGTGCCGGAGGTGAAGCGGAACTCCGCGGAATCCGCGGGCAGGTTCGCGCGGCTGCCGGTGCTGAGGTCGTCGAGGCCGAGTACCTCGTGCCCGTCCGCGAGCAGGTGCTCGACCAGGTGCGAGCCGATGAACCCGGCCGCGCCGGTGACCAGTGCCTTCATCGCACACCACCGCCCTCGCGCGCGGCGACCGGCGTCCCGGACCGCGCGCCGAGCCGCTCGTAGAGGTCGTCGATGCGGCCGGTGACCGCCTCGATGCCGTAGAGCTCGCGGATCACCGGCACGTCCATCCGGGACCGGCGATCGGTGACCTCCGCGGTGATCTCCTTGCGCAGCGCATCCACCTCGCCGGGCACCTGCCGGGCGCGGTCGGTGCGGACGCCGGCCAGCGCCGGGCAGGTCGTGTAGAGCACGGGCATCCCGTTGCCCAGCGCCTCCAGCACCGACAGGCCGAAGGTCTCCTGCGCGGAGGAAGCCACGAACAGGTCGAACGCGGAGAACATCGCCGAGACGTCGTGCCGCTCCCCGGCGAAGATGACGTGCCTGCGCACGCCGAGCTGCTCGGCCA
>NZ_JAFRFW010000928.1:0-11157 GCF_017434145.1 Saccharopolyspora sp.
AAGCGGCAGCGGTTCGCGCCCAATTCGCGGAACGCTCAGTCGCGCACGCCCGCCCGGACGGCACCGTCCCGGACAATCGTGCCGATGCGCTGGACGAAGCGTTCTTCCGGCGTGCCGAACGGGTTGTCGGTGACCAGGTAGGTCCAGGTGGACGTGGGACGCTTCAACCCCATGGACTCGAGGTCGACGCCGTCCGCGGTGATCGGCGCGTCCAGGAAGGTCCGGACCGAATCCGCGTAGACGCCGGGGAAGAACTCCCGGAATTGGCGGACCGCGATCCGGTGGAATTCGTCCAGCGGGTTCTCCCTGGCCAGCGCGCGCAGGTGGATTCCCTCGCGGACATCGGCGAGGAAGGCCAAGTGCTCGGTCCAGTGCCGGTCGAGGTGGTGGAGCACAATCGCGCGCGCGGCCGCATCGAGCGCCCGCTGCCCGGCCGAATCGTGCAGTTCCCGGTAGCGCTGCGCGCACCTGTCCGCGAGCTGGCGGGCGGCCTGATCGGCGTGCAACACCTCGTCGCGGTGCGCCAGCACGGCGGTGCGCTGCACGTTGATCAGGTGGTTGTAGCGCCACGTCGTGCGCTGGTTCTCCAGGTGCGCGCCCGCCGCCACCCGCTGGGCGTGCTCCACCGTCGACTGCGCGCGTTCGTCGTGCACCAGTCCGTCCGCATCGACCTGAGCGGGCGCCCGGCGATCCGGCGCATTCCGCTGGACCAGCTCGTCATCGATGCTGGTGAACAGCACCGAATCGCCGGGATCGCCCTGTCTCCCGGCCCGTCCGCGCAGCTGATCGTCGAGCCGGACCGTGTGGTACCGCCCGGTGCCGACCAGGCACAGCCCGCCGAGCCGCACCACCTCCTCCCGGCCCGCGCCGTCCGGCGAACCCAGCCGGATGTCGGTGCCGCGACCGGCCATCTGGGTGGAGATCGTGACCCGTCCGCGTTCGCCCGCCCGCGCGATCAGCGCTGCTTCTTCCGCGTCGTTGCGGGCGTTGAGCACGACCCCGGGCACGCCGGCTGCGACGAGCCGGGCCGCCAGCCGTTCGGACTCGGCCACGTCCAGCGTCCCGAGCAGCACCGGCCTGCCGGTGGCGTGCGCTTCGGCGACGTGCTCGACGATCGCGGTCTCCTTCTGCTCGACCGCGGCGTGCAGCCGATCCGGGTGATCGCGGCGGATGCAGGGCACGTTCGTCGGTATCGCGGCCACCGGCAGCCGGTAGAACTCCCATAGCTGCTCGGCGACCGGCACGGCGGTACCGCTCATCCCGCACGCGGTCCGGTAGCGCTCGATCAGCGCCTGCACCACGGTCGAGTCGAGCACTTCGCCGGTGGGGCTGGCCGGCACTCCCTCCTTGGCTTCCACGGCGGCTTGCAGGCCGTCCGGCCAGCGCTGCAGCAGCGCGACCCTGCCGCGCGAGTCGTCGATCAACTCCACCTTGCCGTCGCGCACCAGGTAGTCGACGTCCCGGCGCAGCAGCGCGTGCGCGTGCAGCGCGACGTGCACCTGGCTGAGCCGGTGCCCGCGCCCCGGCGCGTACAGGTCTTCCTCGCCCAGCGCGCGTTCCACCCGCTCCAGGCCCGCGTCGTTGAGGTGGACGTTGCGCCCTTCCGCGTCCACCTCGTAGTGCTCGTCGGGGCGCAGGCCGCGGACGACTTCCGCGACGAGCGGGTCGCCTTCGGCGCCCTCGGCCGCGCCCGCCAGCACCAGCGGAACCCGCGCCTCGTCCACCAGCACCGAGTCGGCCTCGTCGACCAGCACCACGTCCGGGGCCGGCAGCACCAGCTCGCCCGGATCGGTGCGCATCCGGTCCCGCAGCACGTCGAAGCCGAGTTCGCGCACCGGCACGTAGGTCACGTCGGCCTCGTACGCCGCGGCCCGGCCTGCTCGGGTGGTGTGCTGATCCACCCAGCTCACGGACACGCCGAACGCCTCGAAGAGCCCGCCCATCCACGTCGCGTCGCGCTGGGCGAGATAGTCGTTGACCGACAGGACGTGCACCCGCCGCCCCTGCATCGCGAAACCCACCGCTGCCAGCGCGCCGGAGAGCGTCTTGCCCTCCCCGGTGGCCATCTCCACCACGTGCCCGGTGAGCAGCCCCAGCATGCCGAGCAGTTGCACGTCGAACGGGCGCTCCCCCAGCCGGTGGCGAGCCGCTTCCCGCCCCAGCGCGCAGGTCTCGATCAGTTCGGCGCGGCCGAACTCGCGCTTGCCGCGCAGCTGGGTGATGGCGCGGTCCCACTCCGGCGCGGAGAGCGCACGCACCGCTTCTTCCCGCGAACCGGCCGCGGCCACCCATTGCCGGCAGCGCTTCAGATCCGCGGTTCCCGGACGTTCCAAAAAACGCCGGATCCGATCACGAAGCCGCATGGGCACTCCTCGTGGTGGGCAGCTCGCCAACCGCACGATACGCCGCTACCGGAAAGTGCCGGGGAGACTGCGCGAACACCCGGCTTTCGTCCTCACCGATCCGGAACGCAGAATTTTCGCTCGACCGTCCGGAACGGGTTTTCCCGGAATGCTCAACCGAGATCCGCGACCGCCCGCAACAACTGGTCCACCTCGTGAGCGTTGGTGTAGTGGGTGCGCCCCACCCGCACCGCTCCCCCGACCTCGCCGGCGCCGAGCACCGCGAACACCCCGTGCGTGCCCGGGTCGGCGAACGCGCACACCCCGCGCTCGGCCAAGTGCTCGATCGCATCGACGGCCTTCACCCCGTCGACCGTGAAAGCCATCGACGGCACCCGCCGCATGGCGTCGCCGATCACCATGACGTGCCGCAGCCTGCGCAGGCCGTTGGTGAGGTTAGCCAGCAGGCCCGCTTGGTACGACTTCACCGAACCCAGCGAGGTCAGCAGCCGTTCCCGGCGCGGGCCGAGCGCCGCGTCGTCCAGCCCCGCCAGGTAGTCCACGGAGGACACGAGCCCCGCCAGCAGCGGGTAGGCGTGCGGGCCCAGTTCCAGCCGTTCGGCCCCGTCCGAATCCGGTTCCAGCGCCGCGGGCGGCAGCTGATCGATCATCCCCGGGTCGCGGAACACCAGCGCACCGACCGGCGGCCCGCCCCACGCCGAAGCGTTCAGCGCCAGCACGTCGGCGCCCAGCGAGGTGATGTCCAGCGGCAGGAACGGTGCCGCCGCGGAGGCGTCCACCACCACCAGCGCGTCGTGCGCGGCGGCCAGGTCGGCGACCTGGCGCACCTCCGGGCGGGTGCCGACCGCACCGGAAGCGGCCGTGATCGCGACGACCTTCGTGCGGTCGCCGACGAGGTCCCGGTACTGCCACGCGGGCAGTTCGCAGGTCTCGATGTCCACTTCGGCCCACCGCACCTGGCAACCGGATCGCTGCGCCGCGCGCTGCCAGCACACCACGTTCGCCGGGTGGTCCAATCTGGACACCACGACGTCGTCGCCGATCACCCAGCTGTCCCCGAGCCCGTCGGCGAGCCGTTGCAGCAGCACGCCGGAGTTCGGCCCGAGCACCACCCCGGCGGGATCGGCACCCACGAGATCGGCCAGTGCGCGACGGGCGGCGTCCACGATGGCCTCGGCGCGCTGCGAAGCGGGGAAGATCCCGCCGGGTCCGGAAACCGGCGCGCGCAGCGCGGTGGAGACCGCGGTCGCGACCTGCTCGGGGACCTGCATTCCGGCCGGGGCGTCCAAGTGCACCCACCCGTCGCCGAGCGCGGGGAACAGCCCGCGCACAGCAGCGACGTCGAACGCCATGGACCTACGGTACGCAGCGATGGGAACCCGCTGATCGCCGGGTGCCGCGCCGGTCGGCGGCGCCCGGCCCGGCGGGCACGGCAGGATGGTGGGCATGAGCGAGAACGAGCAGGACCAGCGCCAAGTGTTCGTCGTCGGCGAGGGCACCCCGCTCGGCGGGGACGCCGCCGCGGCGACCGAGCACGGCGAACGGGAGAACGTCGGCGAACTCGTCGAGCAGCCCGCGAAGGTGATGCGGATCGGCACGATGATCAAGCAGCTGCTGGAGGAGGTGCGCGCGGCGCCGCTGGACGAGGCCAGCCGCAACCGGCTCAAGGAGATCCACCAGTCCTCGATCCGGGAGCTGGAGCAGGGCCTGGCCCCGGAGCTGATCGAGGAGCTGGAACGGCTGTCGCTGCCGTTCACCCAGGACTCCACCCCCTCGGAGGCGGAGCTGCGGATCGCGCAGGCGCAGCTGGTGGGCTGGCTGGAAGGCCTGTTCCACGGGATGCAGACGGCGCTGTTCGCGCAGCAGATGGCGGCGCGGGCGCAGCTGGAGCAGATGCGCCGCGGCCTCCCGGCGGGCAGCGGCGAGGAGGACAACGCGGCGAGCAGCAGCACCGGCCAGTACCTGTGACCGTTGTGTCCAGGGCTGTCCGCTATGAGCGATCTTGCTCGCGGATGCCGCCCTCTGCCCGGTGACGACACCCCGATCGGTACTCTGACGCACCGTGCAGGCCACGAGCACGATCGAGAGAGCCCCGGCTCCGCCCGAGACTTCGTCGCGGACCTGGCGAAAAGCGTTCACCGACCTCGCCGAGGGTGCCAAGCAGCGCGAGCTGTGGGCGCACCTGGGCTGGCAGGACATCAAGCAGCGATACCGCCGTTCGGTGATCGGACCGCTGTGGATCACCATCAGCATGGGCGTGATGGTGACCGGGCTGGGCATCCTCTACGGCAGCCTGTTCGGCTCGCCGCTGCACCAGAAGCTGCCGCACCTGGCGGTCGGCTTCATCATCTGGGAGTTCATCCGCAACTGCGTCACCGAGGGCACCGAGGTCTTCATCAAGAACGAAGGCCTGATGAAGCAGCTGCCCGCGCCGCTGAGCGTGCACATCTACCGGCTGGTGTGGCGGCAGACCCTGTTCTTCGTGCACAACCTGGTCATCTACTTCATCCTGCTGATCATCTTCGCGTTCACCGCGAATCCCATCCCGGTGACCTGGACCGTGATCGCCGCGGTGCCCGCGCTGTTCCTGATCATGCTCAACGGCATCTGGGTCGCGACCCTGTTCGGCGTAGTCGCCACCCGGTTCCGGGACATCCCGCCGGTGATCCAGAGCCTGATGACGATGGCGCTGTTCATGTCCCCGATCACCTGGGGCATGTTCGAGTTCGACCACAACCCGCAGAACGCCTGGCGGCAGGTCTTCGTCGACGGCAACCCGCTGTCGCACTACATCGCCATCTTCCGCGATCCGTTGATCGGCTTCGACCAGCACCTCTACCACTGGTACTGGGTGCTGGGCTGCACCGTCGTCGGCTACTTGCTCGCCGCGGTGGTGCTGCGCAACTACCGTGCCCGCGTCCCCTACTGGGTCTGAGGGAGATCGAAAAGTGGTCAGCATCGACGTCTGGAACGCGGCGGTCGACTTCCCGATCTTCGACGCGAAGTCCCGGTCGCTGAAGAAGGCCGTGCTCGGCAAGGCCGGCGGCAAGATCGACTCGGACAGCAAGGTGCCGATCATCGAGGCGCTGCACGACATCGACCTGCACCTGCAGCACGGCGACCGGTTGGCCCTGGTCGGGCACAACGGCGCGGGCAAGTCCACGCTGCTGCGGCTGCTCGCGGGCATCTACGAGCCGACCCGCGGCAGCGCCCGCGTGGTGGGCAAGGTGGCACCGGTGTTCGACCTCGGCGTCGGCATGGACCCGGAGATCTCCGGCTACGAGAACATCATCATCCGCGGGCTGTTCCTCGGCATGAACCGCCGGGAGATGGAGAAGCGGATGGACGAGATCGCCGAGTTCACCGAGCTCGGCGACTACCTGGACATGCCGCTGCGCACCTACTCCACCGGGATGCGGGTGCGGCTGGCGATCGGCGTGGTCACCTCCATCGACCCGGAGATCCTGGTGCTCGACGAGGGCATCGGCGCGGTCGACGCGGACTTCCTGGAGAAGGTGCGGGACCGGTTGAAGGAACTGGTGAAGCGCTCCGGCATCCTGATCTTCGCATCGCACTCGGACGAGTTCCTGATGGAGCTGTGCGACACCGGCCTGTGGATGGACAAGGGCTCCATCCGCGAGCACGGTTCGCTGCGCAGCGTCCTGACCGCCTACAAGGGCAAGGACCCGTACGAGAACCTCAGTCCGGACGCGCTGGCGAAGATCACCTCCGCCGCCGGCGCCACCATCGGGAGCGAAGAAGGCTCATGAGCACCGACTCCGCCGAGCGGTCCGCCCTGCCCGCGGACTCCGTGGTCGCGGTGATCGTCACCAGGAACCGCCGCGAGCTGCTGGCGGAATCCCTCAAGGTGATCGCCACCCAGACCCGGGTGCCGGACCACCTCGTGGTGGTCGACAACGGCCCGGACCAGCCCGCGCGGCCGGTCGTCGAGGAGTGCCCGATCCCTTCGACGTACCTGCCGTCGCACCGCAACCTCGGCGGCGCGGGCGGTTTCGCGCTGGGCATGCTGCACGCGCTGGCGCTCGGCGCGGAATGGGTGTGGCTCGGCGACGACGACGGCAGGCCCGCCGACGACCACGCGTTGCGGACGCTGCTGGACGTGGCCGTGGAGCGGAAGCTGGCCGCGGTCTCGCCGGTGGTGGTGAACATCGACCGGCCGGACAAGCTGGCGTTCCCGCTGCGCCGCGGGCTGACCTGGAAGCGGCACCCGGAGGAGCTGGCCGACTCGGACGGGGACTTCCTGCCGGGCATCGCGTCGTTCTTCAACGGGGCGCTGTTCCGCGCGAGCGCGCTGGACGTGGTCGGCGTGCCGGACTACCGGTTGTTCTTCCGCGGCGACGAGGTGGAGCTGCACCGCCGCGTGGTGCGTTCCGGGCTGCCGTTCGGGACCTCGCTCAAGACGCGGTTCGTGCACCCGGACGGCTCGGACGAGTTCAAACCGATGCTCGGCGGCCGGTTCCACGCGCAGGACCCGCCGGACGCGAACAAGCGCTACTACACCTACCGCAACCGGGGCTACCTGCTCTCCCAGCCGGGGATGCGCAAGATCGGGGCGCTGGAAGTGCTGCGCTTCGGCCTGTACTTCATCGGGCACCGCCGCGACCCGAAGGCGTTCCTGGAGTGGCTGCGCCTGGTCCGGCAGGGGCAGCGGGAGCACTTCTACCGGCGCTGAGCACCTCCGCACCGTTCCTTTCGTCCGCCGCGGGCCGATGCCGCGGCGGACGAACTCGTTTCGGACCGGCCACGAGCACGGCCTCGCACCTGCCGTCGCAGTCGAGTCACCGGAGTGTCACAGGATGCTGAGAGCCGCCTGAGAGTCACTCGATCGAGCCTGCTCATAGCGTCGGCAATGATCTCGTTGCGGTACCTCACGAACGCGCCGAAGGCCCCCGGACCAGCGACTACTATTGTGCTGGCGTGCTTAACGGGCAGCAGGAAGACAGTCGCAAGGACGATCGGGACGAGTCGTCCGCTCCTCCGGCGGTGGAAGACCCGGCGAGCCCCGCCGCGGGCAGGCGCGAGCCCTCCGCGAAGCGGTTGACGCTGTTCGCCTCCGTGCTCGGGCTGCTGGGCGCGGTGCTGGCGATCGTCGTGCCCTTCCTGCCGGTGAACCACGAGATCAACACGTTGCGCTGGCCAACGGCGCAGGGCACCAAGTCCGTCTCCGCGCCGCTGGTGAGCTTCTCCCCGGCGTGGATGGACGCCAACGTGCCCTGCGAGTCGATGCGCAGCCTCGACGCGCGCACCCCCGGGGTGGCGAACGTGCTGAGCACGAACCCGCCGAACTCCGAGTACGGCAACCTCACCGGCCTGACGCTGCAGGTGAACAACGGTCAGCTGGTGGTGCTGGCCAAGGGCCAGCAGGTCAGTTCGACGCAGTTGCCGCCGGGCGGCTGCTCGATCTCGGTGCACTCCGACGCCGTGGGGACCAAGGTCAAGCTCGGCGACGAGTCGCTGATGAACGTGCGCGGCGACCAGCGCCCGCAGCTGACCGGGATCTTCTCCGACCTGGACGCGCAGGCCGACAACCTCGACGGCCTGTCCTTCGAGGCACGGGTGGACAACCGGTACGAGAGCAGCGCCACGGTGCTGAAGTACACGGTGATCGGCGCGGCTGTGCTGGCGTTCATCGGCTCGGTGATCTGCCTGCGGCGGCTGGACGTGCGCGCGGGCCGCAGGCCGCCGCGACTGGTGCCGCGCGGCTGGTGGAAGCCGACGCTGCGGGACATCGCGGTCATCGGCTCGCTCGTCGTGTGGTGGTTGATCGGGGCGATGACCTCCGACGACGGCTACATCCTCACGATCGCGCGAGCGCGCGAGAGCGCCGGGTACATCAGCAACTACTTCCGATGGTTCGCCGTTCCGGAAGCGCCGTTCGGCTGGTTCTACGAGCTGTATTCGCTGTGGGTGCAGGTGTCCACGGCGATGCCCTGGGTGCGACTGCCCGCGCTGCTGATGGGCTCGATGAGCTGGCTGCTGATCAGCCGCGAAGTGCTGCCCAGGCTGGGTCAGCAGGTGCGGCGCAGCAACGCCGCCGGGTGGGCCGCGGCCGCGGTGTTCCTCGCGTTCTGGCTGCCCTACAACAACGGGCTGCGCCCCGAGCCGGTCGTGGTGCTGTTCTCGCTGCTGGCGCTGTGCGCCGTGGAGCGAGCGGTGGCCACCGGCAGGTTGATGCCCGCCGCGCTCGGGCTGGTGGTCGCAGCGTTGTCGGTCGGTGCGAACCCGCACGGCCTGGTCTCGGTGCTGCCCTACATCGCCGCGCTGAAGCCGCTGCTGCGGCTGGTGCGGCTGCGCGCCAAGGACTACGGCTGGGTGGCGATCCTGGCACCGATCGCGGCCTGCGGGTTCATCATCCTGACCGTGGTGTTCGCCGACCAGACCTGGCAGTCGGTCATGGACGCCACCGACCTGCGCACCGAGATCGGTCCGAGCGAGGACTGGTACCAGGAGCTCAACCGCTACAACCTGCTGTTCAGCCCGACCCCGGACGGCTCGCTGGTGCGCCGGTTCCCGGTGCTGCTGGTCATCCTGTGCCTGGTCACCTGCGCGGTGATGCTGCTGCGGCGCGGGCGCATCCGCGGCGCTGCGGTCGGGCCGAGCCGCAGGCTGCTCGCGATCACCGCGCTGTCGTTCGTGGTGCTGGCGCTGACCCCCACCAAGTGGTCGCACCACTTCGGCATGTTCGCCGCACTGGGCGGGGCGCTCGCGGCGTTGACCGCGTTGGCGACCAGCAGCACGGTGCTGCGGTCGCGGCGCAACCGGGCCGCGTTCTTCTCCGGGTTGATGGTGATCTGCGCGTTCGCCGCCACCGGGCCGAACGCCTACTGGTACGTCTCCGGCTGGGGCGTGCCGTGGTACGACAAGGCGCCCTCGATCCACGGGCACAACGCGAGCACGCTGCTGCTCGGCGTGGCCGCGATCGCCGCGGTGGTCGCGTTCGTCGAGCACCTGCGGCTGGACGAGAAGAACCCGCAGGTCGGCGAGCCACCGAGTTTCGAGCAGCGCAGCCGCGCGCTGCGGCTGGGCACCGCACCGCTGTCGATCATCTGCGCGCTGCTGGTGCTGGCCGAGCTGGCCACCTTCGGCAAGGCGGTGCAGAAGCAGGCGTCCAGCTACAGCATCGGGTTGGACAACGTCCGCCAGCTGACCGGGCAGAGCCGCGGGCTCTCGGACTCGGTGTACGTGGAGACCGATCCGCAGGACGGCATCCTCACCGCCGCCAAGCAGCAGCCCGCCAAGGCCGCGCCCGGCTTCAAGGTGCCGAAGAACAACGAGGACAAGGAGAACGCCGACCAGTACATGCGGCCGACCATGCAGGGCTTCAGCAGGCCCGGTCTGCCCGCAGGCGACGGCTCCGATCCGGAGGAACCGGATTGGCGCCCGCCGCACCAGTTCGGCACCGACCAGGCGCCGGTGTGGGGCAGCTACGACGAGGCCGGTATCGGCTCCGGCGAGCTGCGGACCCAGTGGTACGACCTGCCGGAGCAGGCCGCGAACGGGCAGGCGCCGGTGGTGCTGAGCATGGCCGGTGTGGAGACCGGCGCGAACTCGCTGACGCTGGAGTTCGGCAAGGAGACCCCGCAGGGCTTCGAGGTGCTGCACCGGCAGCCCGTCGGCCAGGAAGGCGGCCCGCAGTGGCGCGACTTCCGCTACAACGTCAGCGGTGACGCGCAGGGCGCCACCAAGATGCGGGTGGTCGGCGTGGACCAGTCGGTTTCGCCGAACGGCTGGCTCGCGGTGAGCGCCCCGCGCGTTCCGCAGCTGTCGAAGATGACCGACGTCGTGGGCCGCTCCCCGAGCTTCGTGGAGTGGACCGCGGCGCTGGTGCACCCGAGCCTGCGGATCGCGGGCATCCACAACGGTGTCGCGGAGATGCCGAAGTTCCGCGTCACGGCCGGGGCCGAGGTGCGCGACATCGGCGCCGGCTGGTCGTCGCCGGACGCAGGCGGCCCGTTCGGCTGGATGAACGTCAGCGCCAGCGTGCGGGAGCTGCCGACCTACATGAACGGCGACGTGAACCGGGACTGGGGTTCGCTCTACGAGGTGGACCCGTACCAGCCGGACGCGCTGCCCGCCGAAGCGGCGATGGACGTGCGCAAGGAGACCCATTGGGGCTTCTGGTCGCCGGGACCGCTGACCCAGACGGTGCAGCTGCCCGGAGACGTGCCGAGTTCGGACGACCGCAACGACGTGAAGAACCTCAGCGGCGACGAGGGAGAGCAGTCGCAGAAGTGATCCGGCGCTGAGCACCGCCGCGGCAGAAGGGCCCGCTCGCATCGTCGAGCGGGCCTTTTCGCGTCCGCTCACGGTGAAATCGGGGCGGTGCGCGTCAGCTCAGGGTGAAAACGCCTGCCGTACCGGGCGCACCGGTGGTGCGCTTGGTCCATGAGCGAAAAACGACCCGCACTAGTGCTGCACCTGGCCGGGGCGCCGCAGCCGTTGCACATCGCGCTGGACCCGGCCGAGGCGGAAACCCTCAACGCGCGGCTGCCCGAGCTGATGGGCTCCGGGGGCACCACGCTGCTGGCCATGGCCGACGGCGGCCGGTTCGCGGTGAACTTCGGGCAGGTGGCGACCGCGCACCTGGAGAACTCCCGCTCGGACACGAACGACTACGGCGCGCCGAGCCGCGGGACCGGGTTCGGCAGCTGAGCGGAGACCGGAGCGCGGGCCGGGCCGATCCGCCGCGGCCCGGACTCGACGCGCCGCTGCGCGCTCGGCCGGGTGCGCCCTCAGCAGGACCGCCGCATGTTCGGCGGCACCGGTCAGTCCC
>NZ_JAFRFW010000929.1:0-2343 GCF_017434145.1 Saccharopolyspora sp.
GGATCCGATGGAGCCGTGCCGCGGCCGGGGCGACTCGGCCGGAGCCGCGGTGTTCGCGGACATCGCGCTGCATCCGGTCACCGTCGCGGCGACGAGGGCGAGCAGGGACGCCAAAGTGCGATTTCCGGCTCGTGAGAACACGAGTGTCACCTCCGTAGTCGAGTGGCCGCGGGGTCACAATCCGCGAGGGTGCAGCACGTCTTCGGCGATGCTCGCCAGCCAGTCGATCAGCACTGCCAGTGCGGCGACCAGGACGCTGCCGACCACGAGCACGTGGTTGCGGCTGGAATTGATCCCGTTGGAGATCACGTCCCCGAGCCCGCCCGCGCCGATGAACGTTCCCAGCGCAACGGTGCCGACCGTGATGACCAGAGCGGTGCGGACTCCGGCCAGCATGATCGGCACCGCCAGCGGGATTTCGATGTTCCAGAGCACCGCGGCGCGGGTCATGCCCATGCCGCGTGCGGACTCGATCACGGAGGGGTCGACCTGTTGCAAGCCGGCGATGGTGTTGCGCAGTACCGGCAGGACGCCGTAGAGCAGGAAGGCGATGATCGCGATGTGGTCGACGCCGAGGCTGACGAACGTCACCGCCAGGAGCACTATCAGTCCCAGGGAAGGCACGGCTTGGCCGATGTTCGCGGCCGCCAGCAGCGGCGCCGAGATCCTGCCCGCCCAAGAACGGGTCAACAGCACCCCCACCGGGATGGCCACCGACAAGATCAGCGTCGTAACGATCGCCGTCAGCACCAAGTGCTTTGCGGTGCGGCTGAGCAGGTACTCGACATTCAGACTGCGCTGTTCGATCAAATCCAACGGCTGGACCGAGATGTAGCCGTACAGTGCGAGCAGCACAGCGGCCAGGACCAGCGGCGTGACCGCGTACCGGACGGAACGCGCCGCGACCGTCGCCGATCCGCCGGTGTCTTGCGCGAGCGCGCTCACGAGGACACCTCCAGCAGGTCCGGTCGGCCTGGGAGTTGGACGTTGCTCAGCTCCCGGATGGAGTCGAGTCGCAGGACGCCGCGGGAACGGCCTTGTTCGTCGACGACGACGGAAGCCGAGGAATTGACGGACAACATCTGGTCCAACGCCTCGAACAACGTGTGCCTCGGACCCAGCGGCGAGATCAACGGGACAGCAGCGTCCCGGTCGTCGGGCCGGTTGCGAGGTTGCCAGCCCAACGGGCGGCGTTCGGAATCCAGCAGCAGAAGGAATTCCTCGTCGGTTCGGGTGGCGACGGCGACGCGTTCGGCGTCCTCGGCGGAGTCATCGACCGTCGGCCACCGCGGGATGTCGAGGTCGGCGAGCCGGGTCAGCGAGAGCCGCTTGACCGCGGTCCCCGAACCCAGGAACTACCGCACGAAGTCGTCGGCGGGCTCGCCGAGGATGCGTTCCGGGACGTCGTACTGGGCGATGCGGCCGCCGTCGCGGAAGATCGCGATCCGATCTCCCATCTTGATCGCCTCGTCGATGTCGTGGGTGACGAACACGATCGTCTTGCGCAGCTGGGCTTGGATGCGCAGCAACTCGTTCTGCAGCGCCTCCCGGTTCAGCGGGTCGATCGCACCGAACGGTTCGTCCATCAGCATCACTGCGGGGTCGGCCCCGAGCGATCGGGCCACCCCGACCCGTTGCTGCTGGCCGCCGGACAACTGCTTCGGGTACCGGCCGCGGTAGTGCTGCGGGTCGAGCCCGACGAGATTCAGCAATTCATCGACACGTTCGGCGATGGACCCCGCATCCCAGCCGAGCATGCGAGGGACGGTGGCGATGTTGCTCGCGACGGTGCGGTGCGGGAACAAGCCGGTCTGCTGGATGGTGTAGCCGATCTTGCGGCGCAACCGGTCCGCTCGCACCTCGGTGACGTCGGTGCCACCGAGGTGGATCCGGCCCGCGGTCGGTTCGATCAATCGGTTGATCAGCTTCATCGTCGTGGTCTTGCCGCACCCGGAGGGGCCGACGAATGCCACGATCCGACCGGCGGGCACGTCGAGGGTCAACTCGTGCACGGCAGGTTCCGGGCGGCCGGGGTAGGACTTGGTGAGCCGGTCGAGGCGGATCATGGCCTCGCCGCCCGATCCGTGGATGGCCTCGGACATTACAACCCCATCAACGTGGTGAGTCGGTTCAGCACGGCGAACAGCGAGTCGAAAAGCACGGCCAGCAACACGATGGCGGCCACGCCCTCCACGGTCAGGTAGATCGCGAACGGCGTGCCCGCTTTGGCCAACCCGTCAAGGATCAGGTTCCCCAGACCGGGTCCGTTGACCGCCGCGGCGATCGCGGCGATGCCCAGCAGCAACTGGGCGGCCACCCGCATCCCGGTGAGCACTACCGGCC
>NZ_JAFRFW010000930.1:0-3227 GCF_017434145.1 Saccharopolyspora sp.
CCACGCTTTGCACTTTCCAAGTCGAAACATATAGACGTTTCAGTGCACGCCGAAATTAACGCCAACAATCAGCTCACCGCGGCCACCTGGTCCAGACAAACCGCTGCAGACCAACGCGACCTGCTGGAGTCCGCCTAAAGGCCCTCGGGAAGGGGCGGAGGTGGGCCGATCAGTGCTGTCGGGTCACTGCGGCGGTTCGAGCATGGGTCCGCCCGCCACGCCGAGGACGCGCACGACGTCCAGCAGGTGCTCGCGCAGCCGGGTCTTCGCGGTCTCGGCGTCGCCGTCCCTGATCGCCTCGGCGACCCCGCTGTGCTGGTGCGTGATCAGCGGGCGCCGGTCCTGGGTGCGGGCGGTGGCGGTGATCCGCAGCTGCCGGTCGCGCAGCGCGTTGTAGAGGTCGTCGACCACCGGGTTCGCCGCAGCGGCGACCAGCAGGGCGTGGAAGTCGCGGTCCGCCTCGTGCATCTCCGCATCGCTGAGCCCGCGGGCGTCGCAGGCCGGGTGCGTGGTGAGCTCGCGGCCGACCGTGGCCATCGCGTCGAGGCCCTGTGCGGCGAGCTTGTCGATCGCGAAGGTCTCCATGGCCAGCCGGGCTTCCAGGAGTGCACGTGCTTCGGTCGGGGTCACCGGCACCACCAGCGCGCCGCGCTTCGGATACAGCCGCAGGAACCCCTCGGTCTGCAAGCGCAGGAACGCCTCGCGCACGGGTGTGCGCGACATCGTCAGCGCGGTGGCCACTTCGCCTTCGGACAGCAGATGCCCGTCCGGATAGGAGCCGTCGAGCAGACCGGCTTTGACGTGCTGGTAGGCGCGATCGGCGGCCGGTGTTTCCGCGGCGCCCGCTGCGGCCTGGGTGGTATGGGGCACGGGCTCCTGTGGTGTTGCGCTCGACACGAGGACATCGTACTGATCCCAACTTGTATCTAACATGCATACGAGATTTGGGGAGGTGCGTTACCAGTGACGGCCGAGGTGGTCGAAGACCGAACCGAGCGCTCAGCCGCACCAGCCACGGCGCCGCGTGGCGCATGGCTGGTGTGGGGCGTGGGCGCTGCGTGCTACTTCGTGGCGTTGTTCCACCGGGCGAGCCTGGGGGTGGCCGCACCGGACGCGCTGGTGCGCTTCTCCGCGGGGCCTGCGGTGCTGGCCCTGTTCACCGCGCTGCAGCTCGGGGTGTACCTGGTGCTGCAGGTGCCGTCGGGTCTGCTTGCCGACCGTCTCGGGCCGCGTCGAGTGATCACCGGCGGGGTCGTCGCGCTCGCGGTCGGGTCCGCCGTCTTCGCGATCAGCGGCTCGATCGTCGGCGGAATCGCCGGCCGGGTGCTCATCGGCATCGGCGACGCGTTCATGTTCACCAACGTGCTGCGGTTGGCCGCGCAGTGGTTCCCGGCCAACCGCTACGGGCGGATCGCGGCGCTGACCGGGTTGATCGGCGGGCTCGGCCAGGTGGTCTCCACAGTGCCGCTGACTTCGGCGTTGCACGGGCTGGGCTGGTTGACGACGTTCCTCGGTGCTGCGGGTTTGACCGCGGTGCTGGCGGTGGTGGCGGTCGCGGTGATCCGGGATCGGCCGCGTGGCCTGGTCGAGGAGGACGCCGCCAGGCACGAGCGGATCGCAGGCACGTTGCGCGCGGTCGTGGCCCAGCGCGGCACGCGGAACTCGTTCTTCGCGCACTTCGTGCTCATGGGCCAGTTCTTGACGGTGACCACGTTGTGGGGTGCGCCGTGGCTGACCTCGGCGCAGGGCTTTTCCGGCGGTGCGGCCGGACGTCTGCTGTTGCTGTGCGCGGTCGGGTTCATCGTCGGCTCGCTGGTGGCAGGGCAGTGGGTGGCCGGTCGTGATCAGCGCCGTGAGCGGTACACGCTGGCGGTGTCGCTGTTGGTGGCAGTCGCCTGGGCGCTGGTGATCGGGTGGCCCGGTGCGCTGCCGCTGCCGGTGTTGGTGTGCGTGCTGGCCGTGATGGGCTTCTGCGGTGGTGGGGCGATGCTCGCCTTCGACGGCGCGGGATCGGCCAACGCCGCGCATCGCTCGGGCGCTGCCTCCGGCGTGGTGAACATGGGCGGTTTCCTGGCCGCGGTGCTGACCCAGCGGGTAGTCGGCTGGGTGCTGGAGGCGGTCGGATCGCCTGCTGCGACGGCGTACCGCTGGGCATTCGTGCCGGTGCTGGTGTTGTTGCTGTTGGGCGCTGCCGGGCAGTGGGTGTACCGCGGGCGGTTCGGCGCGATCTCCGGGCGTTGAACGCGCTGTCTCTGAGCTCGTTCTGCGTAGGCGGCCGCTCGCCGGGTTGCGGCGGAAGCGGCTGACACCGCTTGCAAAGCCGGCACCAGAGCCGTTCGTAGGTCCCGAGGCGGGCACTGACACCCCTGGGGCCGCCGGTGCCGGATAGGGTCGCTGGATCGGCCGGCATCGTCGCCAGGGGAGGTTTCGTGACCACGACGCTGGAACTGCAGAACTTCGTCGGCGGGGAGCGCGTCGGCACGGTTTCGGGTGCGACGTTGCCGCTGGTCGATCCGAGCTCGGGGGAGGAGTACGGCACGTCCCCGTTGACCCGCTGGACCGACGTCGACGAGGTGATGCGCACCGCCGGCGCGGCCGCGCGGAGCTGGACGCAGACCACACCCGGGCAGCGGCAGCGGATGTTGCTGCGGATCGCGGAGGCCCTCGAGGAGCGGTCCGAGGAACTGGTGGTGGCCGAGTGCCGCAACACCGGCAAACCGTGGGCGGTGGTCCGCGAGCAGGAGTTGCCGCAGGCGATCGACCTGCTGCGGTTCTACGCGGCGGCCGCGCGGGTTCAGGAGGCCGGTGCGGCCGGGGAGTACGAGCCCGGGCACACCTCGTTCGCCAGGCGCGAGCCGATCGGGGTGTGCGCGCAGGTCACGTCGTGGACGCACCCGTTGCTGCTGGCGGTGGCGCGGATCGCTCCCGCGCTTGCTGCGGGTAACACGGTGGTGCTCAAGCCCGCCGAGACCACGCCGGTCAGCGCGTCGCTGCTGGCCGGGATCGCCGGGGAGGTGCTGCCGCCCGGCGTGTTGAACCTGATCTGCGGCGACCGCGACAGCGGCCGGGCGATGGTGGCCCACGAGGCGCCGGGGATGTTCTCGATCACCGGCACGGTCCGCTCCGGCATGGAGGTCGCGGCCTCCGCGGCCGCCGATCTCAAGCGCGCGCACCTGCAGCTGGGCGGCAAGGCCCCGGCGGTGGTGTTCGACGATGCCGATGTCGAG
>NZ_JAFRFW010000931.1:0-2039 GCF_017434145.1 Saccharopolyspora sp.
GCGCGATGCAGGGCGCCCCGGTGGCGTTGCAGGAGGAACCGGCCGCGAGCTGGTCCCCGCCGTCCAAGCGGGTCGAGCCGGAATCCGGCTCGGTTCCGCAGGCGAAGCCGCCGGTGCGCAAGCTCGCCAAGGACCTGGGCGTGGACCTGCGCGCGCTGACCGGGTCCGGCGCGGGCGGAGTGATCACCCGCGAGGACGTCGAAACGGCCGCGCGACCGGCACCCGCCGAACCCGCGACCGGAGCCCGGGAGCACCGGGTACCGATCAAGGGCGTCCGCAAGGCCACCGCCCAGGCAATGGTGCAGAGCGCCTTCACCGCACCGCACGTCACGGAGTTCCTCACGGTCGACGTGACGCCGATGATGCAGCTGCGCGAGCGGCTCAAGTCGGACCCGGAGTTCCGGGACGTGAAGATCACTCCGCTGGCGTTCGCCGCGAAGGCGCTGTGCCTGGCCGTGCGCCGGACTCCGGACGTCAACGCGACCTGGGACGAAGCCGCCGGTGAGATCGTCTACAAGGACTACGTGCACCTCGGGGTCGCGGCGGCCACCCCGCGCGGCCTGGTGGTGCCGAAGGTCCGCGACGCCGACGGCATGTCGCTGCGATCGCTCGCGGCTGCGCTGCAGGAGTTGACCACGACCGCGCGCGACGGCAAGACCGCGCCGGCGGACCTGGTCGGCGGCACGATCACGATCACCAACGTCGGCGTGTTCGGCGTGGACACCGGTACCCCGATCCTGAATCCGGGGGAGTCGGCGATCCTCGCGTTCGGCGCGGTCCGGGACCTGCCGTGGGTCGTCGACGGCCAGGTCGTGCCGCGCAAGGTGTGCCAGCTGGCGCTGAGCTTCGACCACCGGGTGGTCGACGGCCAGCAGGGCTCGCGGTTCCTCGCCGACGTCGGCGCGCTGCTCGCCGACCCGGGGATGGCGCTGACCTACTGACGCCGAAGGCCGGGTCCGCGCCGTTCGCGCGGGCCCGGCCCTGGTCAGCGGGGAGAGCTCAGTCCTCCTTGCGGCGGCGCCCGCCGGAGCGGGTGGCGCTCTTGGTCTGCGCTGCTTGACCGGACTGCGTCGCGGCCGCGGTGTCCTGCTGTTCGGACTCACCGGACTCGCCGCCGAAGTCGAAGCTGTGCGAGTCGAACTCGTGCACGTCGATCTCGGGCAGACCGCCGAGCTCGTTGTTCAGCTCGCCGAAGATCGGTGTACCTGGATCGGGCTTGTTCACCGCTTCGCCCTCCCATTTCGTTCTCGAAGCCGTGTTGCCGGTGCGGACGGCCGCCGCGCGGCGACGGCACAGGGCGCGAGGGGCTTCAGCAGCCAACGGCACGGCGCGGACCCACGCGTCCACTGTGCCGATCGAACGCGAACTGGTCCGTTCGCCTCGCGTCGACCACCGGCATTCATCCCTACGGGTGATGGTGATGAACCCTGCCATGATGCCTTCCATTCCGGCCGGAAGTCAGGCACCCCCCGGGATCTTGCACTCTCAAGTGCAACACCGCCCGGTGTTCGCCGATTCCCGGGAGTGGCGATCGCCACTGCTGCCAACCGGCCGACCGAGCCGCCGCGCATGCCGTTTCCTAGGACGTTTCCGCAGGTCGGATCGGAAGAAGTGTTCCACGTCACAGCGAGTCAACGTCGAGCACCCTCCGCGCATCACACGAATGTGTGGCGGTGCGGGGCACCGCCCCCAACTGACTTGAGGAGTGTGAGCGGAATGTTCAACAACAAGCGCAGCAGCACCGGCCGGATCGCCGCGATCGCCGGATCGGCGGTGCTCGCCGGCCTGCTGCTCGGCGGCACGGCGCAGGCCATGCCCGACGACCACCCGGGCTACGACCGCTACTGCACCGCGGACCAGGTCGACGTCGGCATCACGCCGCTCGACCACAGCACGATGCAGGCCGGCGCGGACGTGCAGTTCACCGCGAAGCCGGGCCAGAGCTGCCAGCTCGGCGGCGCGCCCGGGCTGACCTTCCTGGACGGGCAGGGCAAGCCGCTCGGCATCAGCACCGAGCGGGCGGGCGGCGACGCCGCGGA
>NZ_JAFRFW010000004.1:0-10764 GCF_017434145.1 Saccharopolyspora sp.
CCAGGCGACCAGCTCCTTCGAGCCGATCGTCGGCAGCACCGCTTCCTCGGGAACGGTCACGCCGTGCCGCCGGGACAGCGCCGCCGCGGCCGCGCGGCGCAGCTCCGGCGTCCCGTGCGTGGCCGGGTAGCCGGGGACATCGGAAACCGAGGCCAGCGCCGCGCGCAGCGGCTCCGGCACCGGATCGACCGGCGTGCCCACCGACAGGTCCACCAGGCCACCGGCGTGCGCCTTGGCGCGCGCGGTGGCCGCGGCGAGCGAATCCCATGGGAAGTCCGGCAGCTCCGGGCCGCGCCGGTGCGGCGGCTCGCCCGCCGGAGTCGGCTCGGCGGTCATTCTCCCTGCGGGGGCAGGCTGGTGACCGGCTCGACGTCCTTGTTGATCTTGCCGACCTTGGCGGCACCGCCGGGCGAACCGAGCTCGTCGAAGAAGTCGACGTTGGCCTTGGTGTAAGCACCCCACTCGTCCGGCACGTCGTCCTCGTAGTAGATGGCCTCCACCGGGCAAACCGGTTCGCAAGCACCGCAGTCGACGCACTCATCGGGGTGGATGTAGAGCATCCGCCCGCCCTCGTAGATGCAGTCGACAGGGCATTCCTCGATGCATGCCTTGTCGAGCACGTCGACGCAGGGCTCGGCGATCACGTAGGTCACGGTTGCTCTCCTGCTTGTTCCGATCCGGGCCAGACGTTCCCACCCGGCTGCTGACAGTATCCCCCGTGCCCGGTTCGGGAGACTAAGCGGTCCCACAGCGCGGGCACCGTTTTCGACCATACGACGGGGAGTACTAGGCGGTAAACGTCGCAAGATCGCGCGTCCGCAGGCGGGTGCAGCGGCCCGTCGCACGCCTTGCCGCGAGCCGTCGTCGCTGGTGAAAACAGGGGCTCCGCACCGCGCGGACGCGTCGCGAGCGCGCGGATTCACCGCAGTGGCACGCCCGCGAGTGCTGTTCGACACACCCACGCAGCGGCCTTCACCACCTGGCCGCCTTCACCGCCCGGCGGCCTGCTTGCCGAGCACGATGCCGAGCATCAGCGCCGAGGGCAGCGTGCCCGAGAAGACCAGCAGCAACGTCCGCCAGTCATCGCCGAGCAGCATCACGTCACCGCCCGGCCCGAACAGCCCGAACACGAAGATCGTGGCGAACCACAGCACCAGCGGCGCACCCGCGACGCTCCGGCGCGGTGCAAGCCGGCCGCAAGCCGCGACCAGCAGCGGAGTCGTCACCGCGGCCACCGCCGTGGTGATCGGGAACTGCACCTCGCCGATCCAGGACGGCAGGTAGAACAGCTCCACCAGCGCCAACAGCACCGTGTCCAGCAGCAGGAACCCGAACAGCACCCGGTCGAAGAGCGTCACCGCGACTCCACCGGTTCCGCTCCGCTGACGCCGAGCCCGCCGAACAGGTCCCGCTCGCTGCCCTGCGGATCACCGGTGGCCAGCACGTAGTGCTCGGTGCTGGAAAGCGGCTGCGCGACCCCGTTCGACAGCGCGTAGGCGCCCACGCCCGCGCCGTTGTCCCACTCGTCCAGCCACAGCTCGACCTGCGTGCGGTGCGCGCGCAACGCGCGGATCTTGGCAGCGAGCTGGTCCTCGATGTCGATCACGGTGCTGATCGACTCGTCCGCAACGCTGGGAAGTTCGTCGACCGACGGGCGCTCGAACGGCAACGCCTCGACATCGGCCAACGCCTTCAACCCGGCCTCGAGGCGGCCGCGCGATGGCACCGCGTGGAACACCCGCAGCACGTCCGGGACCTGCTCGGCAGCGGCCATGGTGATCTCGTGCGCGCGGACGTGATCGGGGTGCCCGTAGCCGCCGTCTGCGGCGTAGGTGGCCACGACTTGGGGCCGGACTTCGCGGAGGATCTCGGCCAGCGAGCCGACCTGCGCATCGCGATCACCGGCCGCGAACGCCCGCGGATGCGCAGCGGGCAGCGCGCCGGCCCGGCCCGGTTCCTCCCACAGCATCCCGGAGTCCCGCCAACGCCCTATCCCGCCGAGGAACCGGTGGTCGGCCACCCGCAGCGCCGCGCAGGCCGCGCGCAGCTCGCCGACGCGGTAGCCGCCGAGCTGGTCCGCCCGATCGGAGGCCAGCCCGCGCAAGCTCTCCGGAATGACCTCGCCCTCTTCCCCGAGCGTGCAAGTCACCACGGTGACCTGCACCCCGCGCGCCGCGTAGCGAGCGATCGTCCCGCCGGTCCAGAGGGTCTCGTCGTCCGGATGCGCGTGTACCAGCAACAACCCGGGTGGAGCCGTCAGCGTCACGGCGCCAGCCTAAACGGCCCGGCGCGCTGGTCGAACGCCGCCCGGCGATTGTCAATCACCTTCGATCAACTTCATTCGATCAGGCGGCGAGATCACTTGATATTAATAGCCGTCGTTCTCGCTGGGCGTTCCCCGCCACTGCGCGGCGGTGGAGAACGGCCCGGCCAGCCCGTTGCCCTGCTGCACCCCGCGCACTTCCCGGCCGGACACCAGGACCTGCGCCTGCTGGTACAGCGGCAACGCCACCGCCCGCGACCACAGCACCGACTCGACCTTCGCCGAAGCCTCCGGGAACGGCATCGCACCGCTGAGCGCCGCCTCGATCGTCGGCTGCAGCAACGGATCGCAGAACCCGGTCGGGTTGAACGGGAACGGCTGCTCGTCCGAGTCGACGCCCGGGCAGCCGTAGGAGGCGGCCATCATCGCCGCCGGATCACCATCGGCCGGACGCGGAGCAACCGCCATGTCCACCTGGCTCGCCCCCGGCTCCGCGGACAGCGGGTTCTTCGGCAGCATCTCGCCGAACAGCTGGTCGCCGGTCGGGGTGACCACGGTCGCCTGCACGTCCTGCGCACGCAGCTGCGCGGCCGCCGCCTCGGCGATCTTGATGTACTGCTCGTGCTCGAACGGCGCGGCGATCACCAGGTTCAGCGGCCGGCCGTCCTTCATCCACGCGCCCGCGACGTGCTCGTACCCGGCATCGGTCAACGACTGCTGCAGCCGCTCCGGATCCGGGCGGTCGGCGAACGCGCCCGGCGGCTCGGTCGGCTTGTAGCCCGGTTCCGACGGGGCCAGCACCTGCGCGTGCGCCGGCAACTGGTCACCAGGACCGCCGCCGGTTCCCACATCGATCAGCGCCTGCCGGTCCAGGCCCGCGAGCACCCCGTTCCGCACGCGCTCATCCGCCAGCTGCGCGCTCGTCGGCCGCAGCAGCACCTGCATAGTCGCCGGCCGGGGAACCGTGCTGACCTGCACCGACGAACCCATTTCACGCAGCGAGGCCATCGTCGCCGCATCCGCGCCGAACACCGCCAAGTGACTGTCCCCGCTGCGCAGCGCGGCGACCTGAGCGGCCTGATCGCTGGCGCGCAGCACGATCCGGTCGGAAACCGCGGGCGGGCCCCAGAAGCGGTCGTTGCGCTCCAGGATGATCTCGCCGCGCTGCTTGTCCACCTGCTTGATCGCGAACGGACCACCGGAGGCGGGGTAACCGCTGTCCAGCGCGGTCGCCCAGCCGCGCGGCGCGTCCCGCAGCAGATGCGCGGGCAGCAGGTTCGTGAACAGGCTCTGCCAGCCCGGGTACGGGCGCTCGAAGCTCACGTCCACGGTCTTGCCGCCGTCGCGCGAGGCGACATCGTCGATCAACTGGTAACCGGCCGGGTCGGACACCCCGGGCTGGGAGCGCAACTGCTCCCACAGGTACAAGAAGTCCTCAGCCGCGATCGGCGCACCGTCGGACCAGGCGGCTTCCTTGCGGATGCGGTAGCGCACCGTGAACTTGTCCGCGCCCGGAACGACCTCGGCCGACTCCATCAGCGTGCTGTCCAGCCGCCTGCTGCCGTCCGCGGCCGGCCGGAACACCGACGGCAGCATCAGGCTGGACAACGCCGAACTGGTCGGCGACAGGTCGGCCAGCGCGTGCGGGTTGAAGCCGCCCTCGAGCGAATCCACCCCGACGACCACCTCCGTCGGCATCGGCTGCCGCGCAGGCGGCGGACCCGGCGCGGGCGGTTCGACCAGCGGCGGCGGTGGTGCGTTGGTGCAAGCCGCCACCATGCTCCCGATCGCAACCAGCAGACAGATCACGGTGCGCGGCCGTCGACCCTGGTGCACGCTGCCGAACCTCCCCTCGTTCCCCAGGCCGTCTCGCGGGCGGCGCGATGCGCCCCATCGGGGGACGCGCGGAAAGACTCATGGTTCCGCGCGTCCGCACCTCATTCGACACCGGGGTGGGACCGCTGGGCGTCCGTTCAGCCTCGCAGCCGGGATTCCCCGCGGCTCAGCCCTGGTCCCGCGCCTTCGCGCGCGAACGCTCGCGGCCGCGGGTGGTGGCGTCCAGCACCACCTTGCGGACCCGGACCGCCGACGGACCGACCTCGACGCACTCGTCGGCGGAGCAGAACTCCAGCGCCTCTTCCAGGCCCAGCGTGCGCGGGCGGGCCAGCCGCTCCAGCTCCTCACCCGCGGCCGAGCGCATGTTCGTGAGCTTCTTCTCCTTGGTGACGTTGATGTCGAGGTCCTCGGCGCGCGGGTTCTCCCCCACGACCATGCCCTCGTACACCTCGGCACCCGGCTCCACGAAGAACGTGCCGCGGTCCGCGAGCTGCAGCATCGCGTAGGTGGTCACCGGCCCGGAGCGGTCCGCGACCAGCGAGCCGCTGTTGCGCGTGCGCAACTCGCCCACCCACGGGAAGTAGCCCTCGAAGACGTGGTTCGCGATGCCGGTGCCGCGGGTCTCGGTGAGGAAGTCGGTGCGGAAACCGATCAGCCCGCGGGCCGGGATCACGTAGTCCAGCTTGATCCGGCCGGTGCCGTGGCCGTCCACGGTCTCCATCCGGCCCTTGCGCGCGGCCAGCAGCTGGGTGAGCGCGCCCATGTACTCCTCGGGAGCGTCGATGGTCAGCCGCTCGAACGGCTCGCACAGCTGGCCGTCGATGGTCTTGGTGACCACCTGCGGTTTGCCGACGGTGAGCTCGAAGCCCTCCCGGCGCATGTTCTCCACCAGCACCGCCAGCGCGAGCTCGCCGCGGCCCTGCACCTCCCAGGTGTCCGGGCGCTCGGTCGGCACCACGTTCATGCTGACGTTGCCGATCAGCTCCGCGTCCAGCCGGCTCTTGACCTGCCGCGCAGTGACCTTGGTTCCGCCGTTGCGGCCGGTCAGCGGGGACGTGTTCACGCCGAAGGTCATCGAGATGGCCGGGTCGTCCACGGTGATCCGCGGCAGCGGCTGCGGGTCGTCGGGAGCGGCGAGGGTGTCGCCGATGGTGATGTCCGGGATGCCTGCGATCGCCACCAGGTCGCCCGCGTACGCCTCGGTCGCCGGGACCCGGTCCAGGTTCTGGGTGACCAGCAGTTCGGTGATCCGGACCTTCTGCACCGTGCCGTCCTCGCGGCACCAGCCGACCGTTTCGCCCTTGCGCAAGGTGCCCGCGTGGATGCGGCACAGCGCGATGCGCCCCAGGAAGGAGGAGGCGTCGAGGTTGGTCACCAGCGCCCGCAGCGGAGCTTCGACGTCGCCGATCGGCGCGGGCACGTGCGACATCAGCGTGTCGAACAGCGAGTCGAGGTTCTCGTCGGCGGGCAGCTCACCATCCACCGGCGCGGTGCGGCTCGCCCGGCCTGCGCGCGCCGACGCGTAGATCACCGGCAGGTCGAGGATCGCGTCCATGTCGACGGCGCCCTCGCCGTCGTCGAGCTCGGAGGCCAGTTCCAGCAGCAGGTCGTGGACTTCCTCGACGACCTCGGAGCAGCGCGCGTCCGGGCGGTCGACCTTGTTCACCACCAGGATCACCGGCAGCTTCGCCGCCAGCGTCTTGCGCAGCACGAAGCGGGTCTGCGGCAGCGGGCCTTCGCTCGCGTCGACGAGCAGGACCACGCCGTCGACCATGGACAGCCCGCGTTCGACCTCACCGCCGAAGTCGGCGTGCCCCGGGGTGTCGACCACGTTGATCGTGACCGGGCCGTCCTCGGTCGTGCGCCGCAGGGACGTGTTCTTCGCGAGAATGGTGATGCCCTTCTCGCGCTCCAGGTCGTTGGAGTCCATCACCCGGTCGACCAGCTCGGCGCGCTCGGTGAACGCACCGGACTGGCGCAGCATGGCGTCCACCAAGGTGGTCTTGCCGAGGTCGACGTGCGCGACGATCGCGATGTTGCGCAGATCGGTGCGGACCTGCTGGTTCGGTTCGGCGACGCTGGTGGCGGGCACGCGAGCTCTCCTGATTCGGCAAGGATCTGGGTCGGGCAGTCGCAGCCGCGTCGACCTCGTTGCCGCGGCTGCTGTGCCGCCGCTGCGCACGCGCACGTCACCGGGCTCGGGCCGGGGCGGCCGGCTCCGCTCGGCGGAACGCGGCCGAAGGCGCTCGGCGCTGGTGCAAGGCCCGGCGCGCTGTCGACTAGCGGCCACACCCAGCGTAGGGCACCTGCCGACGCGAACGGGCGGCAGGTGTCGAGAGCAACAGTCCCCCGGCCGACATCAAGTTCGCACCGGCCGACCGGCGGCACCTACGCTGACGCCGTCCGATCCGGCTGCCGGGTGGTCACAGGCAGGGGAAAGACCAGACGTGGGCAAGAAAACGATCAAGGTCAAGCGGAAATGCTGCCATTCGCAACCGCCGTGCAAGCAGTGCCCGATCGTGGTATTGCGAGAAGCACTCAAGGATGCAAAGGCAGCCGAGGTCAAGAAGGCCCAGAAAAAGGCAAAGAAACAGTCAAAGGATAAGAAAAAGTCAGATTGACCCGCCGCCGCGGCGCGGACCGCGGTGGCTGCCTGCGAAATCCGTTATTCGGCCGCCGGAGCGAACTGGTCGGCGAACTTCGCCATCTCCGGTACGGTCCGGTAGGACTGGAACTCGATCACCTCGTGCCTGGCGAGTTTGCGCAGCTCGAAGGGGTCCGTGGCGAGTATGGCCTCCAGCCTGCCGCGGGACATCGCACGTGCGATGAGCACACCGCCGGTCAGCGGCATACCGGGTTCGGGGGTCCGGTGCCCGGTGGCGATGAAGTCTCCGGCCTCGTAATGCCGTGAAACCCACTCGTAGTGATCCACCAAAGCGCCGTCGATGTCGGCTTGCGGAGCGGTGTAGTTCAGCAATACGACGAACATGATTCCACGATAGTCCTTCCCGACGGCCGTTGCCGATACCTTTCTGGTAACGTGCCGCACGTGCACGAAATGTCGCGTACCGGCCGCATCCGCGTATGCATGCGCCATGCAGAAGCAGGCCATGCAGACGCTCGGGTTTGCGCTGCCTGCGCACGCGTGGGCAACTGGTGGGCCGCCGAAGGGCGGCCCCGGCTCGTCGTGCACTGAAGTCAGCACGCGCATCGGTCGCCACCAGGCGACCGGCGCGGTGCGGCGGACCCGGGTGGCGGCCCCGACCATCGGGAGAGATCGTGACCCGCTTGTCCGGCATCACCCCGTCCGGCCACATCCACTTGGGCAACCACCTCGGCGCGATCCGCCGGTGGGCCGCCGAAAGCGAGCCGGACGACCTCTACTTCGTCTCCGACCTGCACGCCATGACGCTGCCGTACCGGCCGGAACGGCTGCGCGCGCTCACCCGCGAGAACCTCGCCGTGCTGCTGGCCGCCGGGATCGATCCGGGGTCGGTGTTCGTGCAGTCCGACCTGGTCGGCGAGCTGGGAGCGCTGAACTGGGTGCTGGAGTGCACCTGCGGCTACGGCGAGGCCGCACGGATGATCCAGTTCAAGGAGAAGGCGGCCGAGCAGGACTCCGCACGGCTCGGGCTGCTGACCTACCCGGTGCTGATGGCCGCGGACATCCTGCTGCAGGGCGCTTCCGAGATACCGGTGGGCAACGACCAGAACCAGCACGTCGAGCTGGCGAGGACGCTGGCCCGCCGGTTCAACGCCTCCTACGGGGAGGTGTTCACGGTGCCAGCGGCCGCGGTGCCCCGGGCGGCTGCCGGCGTGCGGGATCTTGCGGATCCCGGCCGCAAGATGGCCAAGTCGGCGCAGCAGCAGAACGGTGTCGTGTTCGTGCTGGACGAGCCGGACGTGGCGCAGCGCAAGATCAACCGGGCGAAGACCGACGACCTGCGCGACGTGCGGTACGAGCCGGAGCAGCGGCCGGGGTTGGCGAACCTGATCGAGATCTTGGCGGTCTGCACCGGGGTCAGCCCTTACGCCGCGGCTCGGACGGCGACGACGTACGCGCAGCTCAAGGATGCGGTGGCGGAGGCCGTGCTCGAGGAACTGCGGCCGGTGCGCGAGCGCGCGCGAGAGTTGCTCGACGACCCCGGCGAACTCGAGCGGGTCCGCGAGAAGGGCGCGCGGCAGGCCGCGGAACGGGCCAGCAGCAGGCTCGGTGCTGCGTTGCGAGTCGCCGGGCTGCGATGACGCGAAAGCGGGCGGGTCGACATCGGCATCGGCCCGCCCGCTTCGTTCACCAGTTCGAGTGCAATGGGGCTCGGATGGTGGCGAAGCGCTGATCGGCGGCGCCAGTCTGGATCTCATGAACAGGTTTTCGACGGCCATCGCCGATTTCCAGGCACAACAGACAGAGCCGACTTCCAGGCACAACAGACAGAGCCGATTTCCCGGCACAACAGACAGAGCCGACTTCGGGCGCAACGCACAGGGCAGCAGGCCCGAACCGATCTTGCGCGGCCGAGTACCGCAGCACGCGCCGCGGCTGTCAGGCCAACAGCTCCCGCAGGGAGTGCAGCAAGACGCGGTCAGCTTCCAGCCAGTCCAGCGCGGCAAGCTCGGCGGCGGATGCCCAACGCACCTCCCGGTGTTCCACGGCCCGGGGTTCGGCGGTCGGGTCCGCGGGCTCGGCAGTGTGCACGCGCAGCAACATCCCGTTGTGCAGCGGAACGTCGGTGCCCACCCGGCCGGTCGGGACCACGCCGATGCCGAGTTCCTCTTCGCATTCCCGGATGACCGCGTCGCGTTCGCCTTCCCCCGGTTCGACCCGGCCACCCGGCAGTTCCCAACGTCCGGCGTCGCGGGCCGGGTAACGCCGTTGCTGCACCAGAAGCCGCCCGTCGTGCACCAGCGCGGTGCCGACCACGATCGGCCGCTGCGCCCACGACTCGGCGA
Source organism: Saccharopolyspora sp. (assembly GCF_017434145.1). Lineage (NCBI taxonomy): Bacteria > Bacillati > Actinomycetota > Actinomycetes > Pseudonocardiales > Pseudonocardiaceae > Saccharopolyspora > Saccharopolyspora sp. The sequence continues at coordinate 9,050 of NZ_JAFRFW010000004.1, forward strand.
GCTCGCGGACAGCGCGGAAGCGGTACGCCAGCACTGCTTGCGCTACCCGGCGGCCCACCAGCACGTCGACCGTCCGTCCCAACACCCCCAACGGGCTCTTCCACCGCAGGCAGTCGGTCAGCGACGTGGATCGACCGCCGTCCGACCCCCCGATCTCTGCGAGCACGCTGTCGTGCCGCATCTCCCGGAGAGGACCAGCGATGAGCACGGAATCCAGTTCGTCGGCAGCCGCCCGCACGACCCTGCTGCGCAGGCTCGGCCAACCGACCGCGAGCCGGAACGACAGATCATCGCCGGGCACGAGGAGCTCGGCGGCCGTCGTGCTCACCCGCCCCCGGACGCCCAGCGCACGCAGGCCGTCCTCGGCCGTGCGGGTGTGCCGCAAGGCCGCTGCCACTGTCCTCGGCGGGGCATCGACCGACCCCTTGCTCCGCATCGTCGACACGTGGCGACATCCTGCCGCACCGCTGTCCCCGCTCCGGAAGCCGGCTGCCGCGCTCGTCGCGTTCGCCAGGCGACGGGTTCTTCCGGTCGCGCGGGACACCGGCCTGGCACGGACGGTGTGGCTACTGTTGCCGAAGGGCTGGCGAAGGTCGTACGGCTGGTCGCCACCGACGCACGGTAAAAGCCGACGCGCCGACGGCCGATCGCGACCTACGCTGCCGCAATGGACTACGAGTTCGACGATGACCTGCGGCGGGTCGACCGGGACGCGGTGTGGAACTTCCTCACGACCGAGGCGTACTGGGGCAACAACCGCACCCGCGAGCAGTTCGATCGCCAGCTGGACGGCGCGTGGCGCGTCGTCGCCGCGTACGAGCGCCCGGGCGGCCGGCTGCTCGGGTTCGCCCGAGCCTTCTCCGATGGAGTGCTCAGCGCATACCTGGCGGACGTGTTCGTACTGGCCGAAGCGCGCGGGCACGGCATCGGTGCTGGGCTCGTGCGGACGATGGTCGAAGACGGTCCGGGCGGGAACTTCCGGTGGATGCTGCACACCTCGGATGCGCACGAGCTGTACCGGCGATTCGGGTTCGACGAACCGAACTCCGACTTCATGGAACGGCCCAGGCGGTGAGCGAGCCCGGTCGGGCACCCACCCGTCACCCGACGACGGCCACGCCCTCGGAATCGAGCACCAATCCGGCCCGCTCGCCCACAGCCGGTGCCTCGGCGGTTTGCGCGACTGCCTCCACCTGACCGACCTCCGGGACCGACACGGCGAGCCGGAAATGATCGCGCCGGTACACCCGTTCCCGCACGGTCCCGGTCACCGCGACGTCCCGGTCTCGGTCGTCCACCGGTCGCCGCGCACGCACCCCGGTCGCACGCAGCCCCAACTGCACTTCGCCGTCGTCCGCCCGCACTGCCACCGACCCCAACGCGCACGACGCCACACCGTCCCGGACGCGCGCGGAAAGAAAGTTGCAACAGCCCAGGAACTCCGCGACTTCGATACTGACCGGTCGCCGCCACAGCAGGTCCGGCGTGTCCACCTGGGTGATCGTGCCGCGGATCATGACCGCTACCCGGTCGGCGAGCGTGAACGCCTCGTCGTGATCGTGCGTGACGACCAGTCCCGTCGAGGTTTCCCTGCCGAGCAGCGCGGCGAGGTCGACGGCGAGCCGTTCGCGCAACATCCGGTCCAGTGCCGACAGGGGCTCGTCCAGCAACAACAGCTCGGGGTCGGCGGCCAACGCGCGGGCCAGCGCGACCCG
>NZ_JAFRFW010000932.1:0-2016 GCF_017434145.1 Saccharopolyspora sp.
GCGACGTCCCGTGGGTCGAGTTCGCGCGCGGCGTGCAGCAGCCGCTCGGCCTGCCCGCGCAGAGCTGGTTCACCGCGGGCGGAGAGCACCCACGGTACGACCGGGCCTTCGGGACGCTCGGCCTCATCGGCCTGCTCGCCGGGCGCCTCCTCCAGCACAGCGTGCGCGTTGGTGCCGCTCACACCGAACGAGGACACCGCCGCACGCCGCGGACGTTCTCCGCGCGGCCACGCGACCTGCTCGGTCAGCAGCCGCACCGCGCCGGAGGACCAGTCCACGTGCGGCGTCGGCTGCTCGGCGTGCAACGTCTTCGGCAGGACGTCGTGGCGCATCGCCTGCACCATCTTGATGAGCCCGCCGATCCCGGCGGCGGCCTGGGTGTGGCCGATGTTCGACTTCAGCGATCCCAGCCGCAGCGGCCGGTCCCGGTCCTGCCCGTACGCCGCCAGCAGTGCCTGCGCCTCGATGGGGTCGCCGAGCTTGGTCCCCGTTCCGTGCGCCTCCACCGCGTCCACATCGGACGGTTCGAGCTCCGCGCCGCGCAGCGCCTCCTCGATCACGCGTTGCTGCGCGGGGCCGTTCGGTGCGGTGAGCCCGTTCGACGCGCCGTCCGAGTTCACCGCCGTGCCGCGCAGCACCGCCAGCACCCGATGCCCGTTCGCCTGCGCGTCCGAGAGCCGTTCCAGCGCCACGACGCCGGCTCCCTCGGCCCAGCCGGTCCCGTCGGCCTCCGCCGCGAACGCCTTGCAACGCCCGTCCGGCGACAGCCCGCCCTGCCGGGAGAACTCCACGAACAGCGACGGATCGGACAGCACCGTCACGCCGCCCGCCAACGCCAGCGAGCACTCCCCCGCACGCAGCGACCGGGCCGCCAAGTGCAGCGCCACCAGCGACGACGAGCACGCGGTGTCCACGGTCAGCGCCGGGCCGCGCAGCCCCAGCGCGTAGGCCACCCGGCCGGACAGCACGCTGGAGGCGGTGCCGGTCATCGTGTGGCCTTGCAGCTCATCGGCGCGCGACTGGGAGCGGCCCCAGTGGTAGGCGCCGACGAACACGCCGGTCCGCGAGCCGCGCAGCGCGTCCGGGGAGATCGCCGCGTGCTCCACGGCCTCCCAGCCGACTTCCAGCAGCAGCCGCTGCTGCGGATCCATCGCCTCGGCCTCGCGCGGCGAGATGCCGAAGAAGCCGGCGTCGAACTCCGCCGCACCGGCCAGGAAACCGCCGGAGGTCGTCGTGCTTTCGCCGGCCAGCTCGGCCAAGTCCCATCCGCGGTCGGCGGGCGGCGCGGAGATCGCGTCGCCGCCGGAGTCGACCAGTTCCCACAGGTCCTCCGGCCCGCGCACCCCGCCCGGGTAGCGGCAGGCCATGCCGACCACCGCGATCGGCTCCCGCGCCCGGCCCTCCAGCTGCTCGATGCGCCGTCGCGCGGCCCGGAGATCGGCGGTCACCCGCCGCAGGTAGTCGACGACTTTCTCCTGCTGGTCTTCCTGCACCGGTCCGTCCTCACATCGGTGGGTCAAGCGACGAACTCGTCGTCGATGAGGTCGAGCAGCTCCTCCAGCGGCGCCTGCGCGATGTCCGCGTCGGCTCCCGCCTCGCTGCGGGCCCGCGCGGCGACGCGGTCCAGGCGGGCGGCGATCTCCTGCCGCTGCGCGAAGTCCGCGTCCGCGAGCAGCCGCTCGACCTGGTGGTCCAGCTCGTCCAAGGGATCCGCGGCGGGCACCGCCAGCTCGTCGTGCAGCAGCTCCGCGACCGCGCGCGGGGTGGGCCGGTCGAACACCAGCGTGAAATCAAAGACGACGCCGGAATAATCGGAGATGAGCAGATCCGACCGGTACAGAACATCAAAGTTGTCGTTATCAAAATTCCACTCCAGCTTTTCGCTTTCCGGAAACTTTTCCCGCAGCCGGTCTATCAGTTCTTTTTCGGAAGTCATCGACTGGGGATGGGGCCGGAGAATAATATGATATTTGGTTTTGCACAGGTTTTCGATCATCTGTTCGCCGAAACGGTTGA
>NZ_JAFRFW010000933.1:0-5413 GCF_017434145.1 Saccharopolyspora sp.
CAGCCGTTTCCGGCGAGGTCAGCGTGGTCGCAGTGCTGGCGAACCTGCTGGCCGGGCCGGTGGTGGGGCCGGCCACCGTGCTGGGAGTGTGCGCGACGCTGCTCGCGCCCGTTTCCGGAACGCTGGCGAGCGCTCTGGTGTGGCTGGCGGGGCCGGAGCTGGAGTGGGTGTTGGCCGTCGCCCGCCATTCGGCCGCGGTTCCGGGCGCGTCGTTCGACTGGCCGTCCGGCGCTGGAGGCGGCCTGCTGCTGGCCGTGCTGGCGTTGATGTTGCTGGTGGTTCTGCGCGGCCGGATTTCGCGGATGGTGCTCGCAGCCGTGGTCCTGCTGTTCGTCGTCGTGGTGATCCCGGTACGGCATCGGGTCGCTCCGTGGCCGGTTCCCGGCTGGACCGTGGTCGCCTGCGATGTCGGGCAAGGCGACGGCCTGGTGCTGGCCACCGGGCGTCCGCACGAGGCCGTGGTGATCGACACCGGGCCGGACCCTGTGCTGATGAGCGATTGCCTGCAACGCCTGGAGATCCGTCGCATACCACTGTTGTTGCTGACGCATCTGCACGCGGACCACGTCAGCGGAGCGCCCGCGGTGCTGTCCGGCCGAGCGGTCGGCGCACTCGCCGTCGGATCGCTGCGAGAACCCGCTTGGGCTTTCCGGGAGGTGACCGCGGCGGCCCGCGCCAACCGCGTACCGGTGATGCGGCTGAGCGCCGGTCAACGAGTGCGGTGGCCGGGCCTGGTGCTCGACGTGCTCGGACCTCGCGGCGAGCTGGCGCGAACCCGCTCGAGCGAGGACGCCAACGACGCTTCGCTCGTGGTCAAGGCGACCACGCCGCACGGGCGGATCCTGCTCACCGGCGACGTGGAACTACCCGGCCAGGGGGAACTGCTGGATTCGAGGGCGAACCTGCGTGCCGAAGTGCTCAAGGTCCCGCACCACGGCTCGCGCTACACCACGCCTCGTTTCCTCGCGGCCGTAAGACCGCGGCTGGCTGTGGTCAGCGTCGGCGCGGGCAACAGCTACGGACATCCGAGCCCGCTCGTGCTCGGCGAACTGACCCGAATGGGCACCCGAGTGTTGCGCACCGACCAGTCCGGCGACGTCGCGATCGTGCAGGACGAGCAGGGCAGGCGAGCGGTCGAGCGCGGCGATCCGGTCCGCCCGGAGAACTGAGCCGAGCATCTGGACCACCGCGGCTTGCGCTCCGCGAGCCGCGCACGCGCGCGGCCCGCGGCGGACGGTCACAGACCCAGCGCCTGGTTCACCGAGTCGGTGTTCGGGGCGACGGTCGCCGTCGGGCCGACCTGGTCCTGCACGGCGTCGAGCGTCTTGAGGCCGTCGCCGGTGATCAGCAGCACCGTCTCCTCGTCCGGATCGATCTTGCCCGCCTCGATGAGCTTCTTCGCGGTCGCGACGGTGACCCCGCCCGCGGTCTCGGCGAAGATGCCCTCGGTCCGGGCCAGCAGCCGGATGCCGTCGACGACCTCCTGGTCGGTGACGTCCTCGATGGCTCCGCCGGTGCGGCGCACCGTGTCGAGCACGTACGGCCCGTCGGCCGGGGCGCCGATCGCCAGCGAGCGGGCGATGGTGTCCGGGCGCACCGGCTGCACCACGTCCTGCTGGCTCTTGAACGCGGTGGAAACCGGGGAGCACCCGGCGGCCTGCGCGCCGAAGATCTTGTACGGGCTCTCCTCGACAAGGCCGGTGTGCTGCAGCTCGCGGAAGCCCTTGTCCACCTTGGTCAGCTGCGAGCCGGAGGCGATGGGCACCACGATCTGCTCCGGCAGCCGCCAGCCGAGCTGCTCGGCGACCTCGAAGCCCAGCGTCTTGGAACCCTCGGAGTAGTACGGGCGGACGTTGACGTTGACGAACGCCCAGTCCTCGTGCTCCCCGGCCAGCTCGGTGGCCAGCCGGTTCACGTCGTCGTAGTTCCCGTCGACCGCGAGCAGCGAGCCGTCGTAGACCGCGCTCATCAGGATCTTCGCGCGCTCCAGCGTGGACGGGACCAACACCACCGAGTCCCAGCCCGCGCGGGCCGCCGCGGAGGCGACCGCGTTCGCGAGGTTGCCGGTGGAGGGGCAGGCCAGCACCCGGAAGCCGAATTCGCGGGCGGCGGCCAACGCGACCGCGACCACGCGGTCCTTGAAAGAATGGGTGGGGTTGCCGGTGTCGTCCTTGACCCAGATCCGCTTGACGCCGAGCGCCTTGGCGAGGTTGTCGGCACGCACCAGCCTGGTACAGCCGGGTTCGGTGTTCGGGTGCTCCTCGACGTTGCTCGGCACCGGCAGCAGGTGCTTGTAGCGCCAGATGGAGCGGGGGCCTGCCTCGATGTCCTCGCGGCGTACGCGGCCGAAGTCGTAGGCGACCTCCAGCGGCGAGAAGTCCTCCAGCGACACGAATTCCGGGGCCAGCGGCTGGCGATGTCCCTCTTCCTTGGACACCAATTCGACGGCCGGACCGAGGTCGTAGGCCGTCTTGGCGGTGGAGTTCGTGTGTTGGGCGGCAGCGGTCATCGCGAGGTCCTTTCCTCATCTATCCCGCGGGCGGGTCGGAATTGGCACCGAATTCTTCGACTGCCTCGCGCGAGCCGCGAATGGTCGAGATGGTTGCCGGGGCTTCTACGGGCCGTTCCCTCTGCCCCTCTGGATGAGCTATTCGGTTGTACCGGCAACGTTACGGGACGGCGCCGCACCATGGCCAGGGGCGCCCGCGCAGCGGGAACGCCCGGCAGTGCCGGACGGTCATGCGACGATGCCCCTATGAGTTCTCCGTCGGTGGTCCGCGACCCGCTGCACTTGATCCTCGGTGACGAAGAACTGCTGGTGGAGCGGGCTTTGCACGAGACGGTGGGCGCGGCGCGGGCGGCCGACCCGGAAACCGAGCTGCGCCGGATCAAGGTGAGTGAACTCACCCCCCCAGAACTGGATGAACTGCTCAGCCCATCGCTTTTCGCGGAGAGCCGGGTAGTGGCCTTGGAGGCGGCGCAGGACGCGGGCAAGGAGATCGCCGAAGCGGTTCTTTCGCACGCTCGGCAACCCGCCGAAGGGGTCGTGCTCGTCGTCGTGCACAACGGGGGCGGGCGCGGCAAGAACGCCAAGGAACTGCCCGGCGCGCTGCGCAAGCTCGACGCCCGGGTGACCGAATGCCAGAAGATCACCAAACCCGCGCAGCGGGAAGCGTTCGTGAAGGACGAGGTGCGCCGCGCCGGCGGCCGCATCGACGCCGCCGGAGTCAGCGCGCTGATCGAGACCGTCGGCTTCGACCTCCGCGAGCTGTCGTCCTCGGCTTCCCAGTTGGTGGCCGACACCGGCGGCAAGGTCGACGAGAACGCCGTGCGCCGCTACCACCGCGGCCGCGCCGAGGTCACCGGGTTCGTCGTGGCGGAGAAGGCGGTCACCGGCGACCGCGCGGGCGCGTTGGAGGCGCTGCGCTGGGCGCTGCAACTCGGTGTGGCGCACGTGCTGATCGCGGACGCGCTGGCGGATTCGGTGCGCACCATCGGACGCGTCGCCGCTTACGGCCGCGGGGATCCGTTCCGGCTGGCCGGTGAACTCGGTATGCCCGCATGGAAGGTGAAGAAGGCGCAGGCGCAGTCGCGGGGCTGGAGCAGCACGACGGTGGCCGATGCGTTGCAAGTCGTCGCCGCGCTCAACGGCGAGGTCAAGGGGATGGCCGCGGACGCCGACTACGCGTTGGAGCGCGCAGTGCGCAGGCTCGTCGACCTGCATTCCACCCGGGCTTGAGACACGAAAAACGGGGTCCGCTCCCGTTGGGAACGGACCCCGTTCTCGGATCGGCCTGCGCGAGCTGGGCCGCTCAGAGCACGTTGGCGCGCTTGGCCATCGCGGACTTCTTGTTGGCCGCCTGGTTGGCGTGGATGACGCCCTTGCTGGCGGCCTTGTCCAGGGTGCGCGCGGCGACGCGCTGCAACTCGACGGCCTTGTCCTTGTCGCCGGCGGCAGCGGCCTCGCGGAACTTGCGGATGGCGGTCTTGACCTCGGACTTGACCGACTTGTTCCGCAGCCGGTTCTGCTCGTTGGTCCTGATCCGCTTCATCGCGGACTTGATGTTGGCCACTGCTGGCGCCTCTTTCCTCGCTCGGACTCGTCGTGCCGCACTTGTACGGCGCTGCTTCCTCCGGTGCTCGAGCACCCGGCGAACGCAGCCTTCCTCCCTGGCGGAACGCCGCACGGCACGGCTGTCCATGCTAGCAACGCCGTGTCGCAGGCCCGGCTGCGGCTAGGTCTTCGGCGCATCGAGCCCGCCCGTGGCTCCCCGGGGCGGTCGGCCCTGCTGGCGGCCGGTGAAATGAGACCCACACCACCGGCGGGTCGCGGGAATGATCGGGGCGGCGGTGTGGTTGTATGAGTCGGCCGATTTTTGTGTTCGTGTTCGACACGCTCGCGAAAGTTGCGGGCGCGACTCTAGTCCCTGCGCAAGCTGGAGAGTTCGCCGTCTGGACTAGGCCCCGGTGGTCGCAGAGTGCGGCGCCGGTACTCATCCGCTGTGAGGAGACAGAGATGGCACAGGGCACCGTGAAGTGGTTCAACTCGGAGAAGGGCTACGGCTTCATCTCCCCCGACGGTGGCGGCCCGGACGTGTTCGTGCACTACTCCGCGATCGACGGCACCGGTTTCCGGACCCTCGAGGAGAACCAGACCGTGACCTTCGAGATCACCCAGGGTCAGAAGGGTCCGCAGGCCAGCGGCGTGCGCGCCGTCTGAGACCGCTGATCAACGCATCGAGCCCCGCACCGTCCGGTGCGGGGCTCGATGTCGTTCAGGGCCCGGACCGCCGCTACGGGGTACAACGGTGCGCATGGAGATCCTGAACAGCCGCATGATCCTGCGCCCGCTGGACCCGGAGCGTTCGCTGCGCTTCTACCGGGACGTGCTCGGGTTGGCGATCTCCCGGGAGTTCCCCGGTGGCACCGTCTTCTTCCTCGGCCAAGGTTTCATGGAACTGTCCGGCCAGGGCGAGCGCGGTCCGAGCCCGGACCAAGTCCTGTGGTTGCAGGTGCGGGACGTGCGCGCCGAGTACGAGCGGCTCACGCGCTTCGAGGTGCCGGTGGTGTCCGAACCCGCCCGGCAGCCCTGGGGCTTGGTGGAAGCGTGGATCACCGACCCCGACGGGATGCGGATCGCGCTGATCGAAGTTCCCGAGGACCACCCGATCCGCGCCGACCAGCGGGACACCTGAACCCCCGGGCATCCTCCGCGGAGTTGGGCATCGGCCACCGGTCGTGGCGTGGGACGATGTGCGGTGAAACCGCGCGCCCCCGAGATCCCGAGGAACACCGAGTGAGCAGCTTCGCCGATACCACCTTCACGGACCCGGAGCGCATCCGGAACTTCTGCATCCTCGCGCACATCGACCACGGCAAGTCGACCCTGGCGGACCGGATGCTGCAGCTGACC
>NZ_JAFRFW010000934.1:0-5227 GCF_017434145.1 Saccharopolyspora sp.
CCACGCTCGCCGACACCGCCTCCGGAATCGCCCATCTCCGCAACCTCGCCCTCAACGGCTGAAAGCAACCCCGCACCACACCAACCACAAGATCAGTTACGAGACATCATTTAGGCGTTGTATTTGTTCCATTTGCTGGCAGTGCGAAATCCGCCAGGTTCCGTAAAGTACTTTGATGGGTTTGTCGTCAGCGCTCCGATGCGATGAATTCGTCGACCAGCGCGGTTACCTCGCTGGCGGTCCCGATCAAGGCTGCGTGCATCATGCGCACCTGGAGGTCCTGTCTGATCATGTAATCGAGGAAGGCCGCTTCCCGTGGTGGCCCTGCGTCTTTGAGTCGTCTGATGTCTTCGGCGTACTCGACGGTCCGCGGGTACGCGATCCGCAGGAGTTCGTGCAAGAGCGGCATGGGCGTGTGGCCAACGAGCCAGCCTCGGGTACGGGTCCTCCAGTCGGGTTCGAAGCTGATTTTCATTCGTCGGGCGGCGGCTCGGTACCTGGGTGCGTTGAATTCCTCCAGCTTCGCGTAGCCGACCCAGAACGGTCCCGAGTCGCATCCTCCGGCGCGGGCCGCGAGCAGGGTCATCGCGCTGCGGGCGAACTCTCGGTTGGCCAATTCGAGGCGGAACCCGTCGGCGAAGTCCGCGAACTTCATCTTCTTGCCTCCGATCGTGGTGTGCCCGGTCAGCCTGCGTCGATGACTTCGCGCGCGGCTCGGATGCCTGATTGCAATGCACCTTCGAAGTAGCCGATGTGTTCGGTGGCGGTTTCGGTGCCGGCCCAGTGGATCCGCCCGACGGGTTCACGGATGGTGTCGCCGTAGCCGGTCACGATGCCGGGTGGCATGTGGGCGCCGTAGCCGCCCTCGGCCCACTCGTCCCGGATCCAGTCGTAATCGACGTACTCGATCGGAGACGCGGCGTCTTCGCCGAAGTAGTGGACGAGGTCCTCGATGACGGCTTCGCGACGCTCGTCGACGCTCAGCTGGCTGTACTGCACTGCATGCTCGCCCTCGATGAGACCGACGAGAACCCCGACGCTCTCGTTCTGGAGCGTCTGGTCGAAGACGAGCGCCAGGGCGCGGTCGGTGCTCATGGCCGCGCCGCTCAACCCGCGGTGGCGCCAGAAGGGTGTCGGGTAGGCGATGTGCATCTTGATCACCAACCCCATCGGCATGCGTTGTTGCAGTCCGGCCCGCCGTACCGGCAGTGCGGGGCTGAAGGTGATGCGGTTGGTGACCGATGGCGGGGTAAAGTCGATTGCGGGTTTGCGCCTCGATGGTCCGCTCCAGCTCGCGAACCCTAGGCTCGAGCTCGCACTTTCCGCACCGTTCCGCCGGCACGCCGGGAAGTCCATCGGAATCCACTTAGGACTGCGTGCGCCAGGGCCTGCGCGGCCGCACGCAACAGGGGGCTGGGTCCGTACGGAGCCACACCGCGCCTCGGTGGCGGCGCATCGGCTCCTGTTGGGAGCGCGAGAACGGCGACGGCCGCGTTGTCGGTCCAGCAACGATGCTTGGCGGCTGCGTGTGCCAGCAGTTATGCAGCGTGCCAGGACTCGGAGGCGGCACTTGCCGTAGCAGGATGTCGGCTCGTTGGGAGAGGTTGTGGATGCGGCTGGCTTTGGCGCAGGTCGATACGGCGCTTGGTGATGTCGAGGCGAATTCCGGTGCTGCCGAGGCGGTCGTGCGGCAGGCGGCCGAGCGCGAGGTCGAACTCGTGGTCTTCCCGGAGCTGAGCTTGCACGGTTACGCACTCGGGAAACTGCCCGATGACCGGTCGATCGCGGTGACCGATGATCGGGTTGCGCGGTTGTCGCGCTTCGGGCCGGACGTGCTCGTCGGCCTGCACGAGGACGGCCGTCTGCGGCGGTACAACTCGGCGACCTACTGCGCTGATGGCCACGTTCTGCACACCCATCGCAAGCTCTACTTGCCGAACTACTTGAGCTGGGAGGAGCGCAAGCACGCCAGCCCTGGGACGGCGCTGCGCGCCTACGAGACGCCGCACGCACGGATGGCGACGTTGGTCTGCAACGACGCCTGGCAGCCCGTATTGCCCTGGCTGGCCGCCCAAGACGGTGCGGAAGTGCTGTTGGTGCCGGCCAACAGCGCCTCCGGTGTGGCGCCCGGTGCCGTCGACACCGAGTCGTATTGGCGCGACTTGCTGCTGTTCATCGCGCGAATGCAGCAGTGCTGGGTGGTGTTCGTCAACAGGGTCGGTGACGAGGCAGGTGTTTCGTTCTGGGGCGGATCGAGGGTGCTCGATCCGTGGGGCGAGGTGGTCGCCGAGGCACCCCGCTGGGATTCCGCGCTGACCGTTGTCGACATCGAGGTGCAGGCGGCGCGGAGGCGGCGCCGAGAGATGCCGTTGTTGCAGGAGTCCCGGTTCGGCTTGGTGTCGCGGGAGGTCAACAGGTTGCTGGAGGAAGGCGCGGACTGATCGCCGCATTGCCGGGCGAGCAACGAGCGTTGTCAACGACCGGGTCGGGTCCCACAGTGGTCGGCGTGTTCGACCTCCATGTGCATGCCGCACCGGACGTGACGCCGCGCCGGGCCGATGACCGGGACGTGGTGGCCGCTTACGCGGCTGCGGGATTCACCGGTTGCGTCCTCAAAGGACACTACGAGTCTACGGTCGGGCGCGCGGTCGCAGCGGGCCGCGGGCAGCCGGTGCGCGTGTACGGCGGCATCGCGCTCAACCAGCACGTCGGTGGCGTCAATCCCGCTGCAGTGGCGGCATGCCTGGACGCAGGTGGCCGCTTCGTGTGGATGCCGACGGCCGATGCGCACACCCAGCGGTCGGCGAGATTGCCCAGCCTGTGCGGTACCCGTCCGGAGCTGTCGGGCCATAGCTACGCGCTCCCGCCGGTGGATCCGTCCACCGCTGACGACGCGCGGGCGATCTGCCGGCTGATCGCGGAAGCCGACGCGGTGCTGGCGACCGGCCACATCAGCGGGGACGAGGCGGCCTGGCTGGTTCCCACGGCCCGGCAGCAGGGGGTGCGCAGGATCCTGCTGACCCATCCGAGCTACACCGTGCCCGCCATGACGGCGTCGCAAGCGACGGCCCTGATCGCGCACGGGGCGCTCGCCGAGATCACGACGTTCCAGCTGCTGCACCAGACCGGGTGCACTCCGGAAATGCTGGCGGCGTTCGCCGACGAGGTCGGGCTGGCCAACGTGGTGCTGTCCTCGGACGCCGGCCAGCAGGACTCGCCGAATCCGCCCGAGGCATTGGAACTGCTCGTCGACGTGCTCACCGGGCAGGGCCTCGACCGCGGCGCGCTGCGTGCCTGCGCGGGCGAGCGGCCTGACGCACTGGTGAGCCGCTAGCACCATCGGCAGCTGACTTCCGCGCGCAGCCCGAGACCTCGCCACCTCACCGGAATCATCGAGATCGCTCCGCAACGGCGCACGCGGGGCGTCGAACCCGGCGTGGTGCTCGACGAGGTTCGTCCAGCGGCGCGACCGCGGGAAGGAATGGGCGGGAACCGCCTATCGGCTCCGGCCGGACGTCTGCTCCGGACATTTCACTCCGAACTGGTGCGTGCGGCATGCCGATCAGCGAGGAGCTTGCCGTTGCTCGGGTAGCAACGATGGTTGCCCGCGCCACGTGCGGCTTCCACTATTCCGGCCATGAATCAGGAAAGCTCGTCCAGCGTTCACCGCGCGGCGGCCATCCTGGGGGTCTTGGGCTCGGTGGACGCTGCCGAACGGGGCAGCCTCGGAGTGGTCGAGATCGCCCGCCGCGTGCGGAGGGAGAAGACCCAGATCTCCCGTGCGCTGCGGGTGCTCGAAGAGACCGGGATGGTCGCCCGCGATCCCGAGACGCTCGGCTACCGGCTGGGCTGGCGGATGTTCACGATGGCCGCCCACGTCGGCCAGCAGCGGTTGTTGGCCGAGGCGCCGCCGGTGCTGCGCAGCGTCGTGTCGGTGACCAAGGAACGTGCGCACTTGACCGTGCTCGACGGCGACGGTGCGCTGACCGTGATGTCGGAGAGCCCGATGCGCGCCGTGCAGACGGCGGGCTGGGTGGGCCGGGTGACTCCGCTGCACACCACCTCGTCCGGCCGGGCGCTGCTGTTCGACCACGACGATGACGAGATCAGGGACCTGCTCGACGACGCCGTGTTCGACCGGGCGGGCCCACGCGCCCCGCAGGACGCCGAGGATGTGATCTCCCGCGTGCGCGAGGCCCGCGCCCGCGGCTACGCCCTGGTGCACGAGGAGTTCGAAGAATGCCTCGTCGCCGCGGCCGCACCCGTGCGCGATTTCCGCAACCGCGTGATCGCAGCGCTGAACGTTTCCGCGCCGAAGTTCCGCGTCCGGGCCGTCGCGTCCGTCAACGCCATTGCCGACGGCGCCCGTTCCACTCGCGCCATGCACGACGAGCGGACGTGGAACAGCCTGCTGGAGCGGGTCATGGCCGATCGCGCACGTCGCACCGAACTCGGCCGTTCCGAGATCACTTCACCGTGGGACATCGTACGGCTTGACCTGGACGACAACACCGACGGCTACGTCGGCACGGAGCTCTACCGCGCCCCCGGCTTCGGTTCCGGCGTCACCCTGGAATCCGCCGACATGCTCCTGCGGTTCTCCCCTGAAGCGGTGGCGCACCGCATCGCCCCGCGCCCGCTGCTGGTGGTCCACGGCAGTACCAACGAACTGCACAAGCCCGAAGAGGCCCGCTCCCTCTACGCACATGCGGCTGAGCCCAAGCGGCTGGAACTCATCGACGACGCCGGACACACCGAGTTCATGTTCGACGAGCACCCGACCTTCTGCGGCCTCGTCGACCGGCTCGACGACTTCTTCGACGACGCGCCCGACCGCGCGCCGGTGGGCTAGGCGAGCACCCGCGGCATGGGATTCCTCGAATATCTCGCCGGAAACTGGACGGAGGTCCTCGGGGCGACGACCGCGCACGCTGTGCTCGTCCTCGAAGGGCTCGGCCTGGCGGTGCTGATCGGAGTGCCGGTGGCGGTAGTGGTCTACCGCACCGACGCCCTGCGCGCCGCGGTGCTCGGCGCCACCGCGCTGCTGCTGACGATCCCCTCGTACGCGTTGTTCGGCCTGCTCATCGCACCGCTGGGGCTAGGCAACGCGCCGTCGATTGTCGCGCTCACCATGTACGCGCTGTTGCCGGTGGTGCGCAACACGATCGTCGGCCTGCGCGAAGTCGATCCGGCGGTGGTCGAATTCGCCACCGGCATGGGGATGGGC
>NZ_JAFRFW010000935.1:0-13864 GCF_017434145.1 Saccharopolyspora sp.
CAGCCGATTCGCGCTGCTGCGCCTCTGGGTCTTCCAGCGCACCCGCCGGGGGCTCGTGCGGAGTGCGCGGACCGCTCGACCGGTGAGAGCGGGCGAACGGTCCGCCGACCCGGATCGATCCTGCTGTTCGGGGAGCGGAGCCGGACCTTGACCGTACCGATCGGTACATCTACTGTCGGCCCTGTCGATGTACCGGTCGGTACAAGATCAGGGAGGTCGAGGTGACGGAGCACGAGCCGCAGGTCGCCATCGTCGGAGGCGGCATCGGCGGCCTGACCCTGGCCATGGCGCTGCGCGGGCGCGGAATCCGCGCCGAGGTGCACGAGCAGGCGCCCGAGCTGCGCGAAGTCGGCGCCGCGGTCGCGTTGTCGGCGAACGGGACGAAGCTGCTGCGGCGGCTCGGCGTGGGCGATCAGCTCGCGGAGTGCTCGGCGGAACCGACCGAGCTGATCTACCGGCACTGGCAGGACGGCAGGCGGCTGGCCGCGCATCCGGCGGGGAAGGATTACGAACGCCGCTTCGGCGCGCCCTTCTACGGGATCCACCGCGCCGACCTGCAGCGCGTTCTCGCCGGAGCCTGCGGGCCGCAGCAGGTGCGGCTGGGCAGCCGGATCACCGAGCTGACGCCGGGCGCCGACAAGGTCGGGTTGACCTTCGCCGACGGCAGCACGTCCGAGGCGGACCTGGTCGTCGGAGCGGACGGCGTGCACTCGCAGGTGCGGAGTCTCGTGACCACCGAGGACCCGGCCGTCTACTCCGGCACCAGCGGATTCCGCGGTCTCATCCCGGTTTCGGAGATGCCGCAGCTGCCGGACCCGGGCGCGATCCAGTACTGGACCGGACCGGGCGCGCACGTGCTGCACTACCCGATCGGCGACGGTTCCGTGGTCAACTTCCTCGCCGTGGTGGACGCGCCGCACGAGTGGACCTCGCCGACCTGGACCATGGCCACGTCCCGAGCGGAGATCGCCGAGTTCTTCGCGGGCTGGCACCCCGGTGTCGTCGAGATGGTCACCGCCACCACGCTGCACCAGCGCTGGGCGCTGTTCGGGCAAGAACCGCTGGGGCGGTGGAGCCGCGGCCGGATCACGCTGCTCGGCGATGCGGCGCACGCGATGCTGCCGCACCACGGGCAGGGCGCGAACCAGACGATCGAGGACGCGATCGCGCTCGCCGACCTGCTCGCCGGGCACACCGACCGGACCGCGGCGCTGGCCGCCTACGAACGGGTTCGCCGTGCGCGCACCCGCAATGTGCAACGCAGCTCGTGGGTCGCCTCGGAGCTGCTGCACCTGCCGGACGGTCCGCGCCGCGAAGCCCGCGACCGCGCCCTGAACTCAGAACTGCCCGCGATGCTGTCGTGGATCCACTCCCACGACGCCGGGATCCCCCCGCGACTTCCGGGGTGAGGGACTCCCGCACCGTCGTCGCGGCCCGCACGTGAAGAGCTCCGTCGGCCGAGTTGTCGGGGTGAAGTTCCCGCCGTTCCGGAAGAGCCCGATCAGTCCGGAAAGGACGGCGGGTCACTCGGCGAAAGCGTCGAGGAAGGCGTCGCGGGCGTCGGAAGAGGTGTGCTGCGGCCAAATCGCCTGCACCGGCACGTGCGCGGCGGGCTGCACCTCGACCACCCGGACCTGCCCGTCCGCGGCCGATCCCAGCGGTGCGGTGACGAACGCGACGTGGTCGGTGCCGAGCACGGCGGTCACCGGCGGCGTGCCCTGGATCGGGTTTCGATGCATCCGGGGTTCGAAACCGGCCCGCCTGCAGTGCTCGATCAGCAGATCCGTGTACGCGGACTGCCCGGGATGGCCCCACACGACGATTTGTTCCGCGGCGAGTTCGGAAAGCTCGACCCGCTCGCGCCCGGCGAAGCGGTGCCCCGCGTCCACGGCAAGGTGCAGCCGTTGCTGGACGAGCGTGCTGCGGGTGAGCCCGTGCTCGGGAACGATCGCGCGGCACAGCCCCAGATCGAGCTCGCCCGCGAGCAAGTTGCCGGTCAACTCCTCCGGATAGCGCTGGTTGACCTGCGTGCCCAACTCGGGTCTGGCGTCGTGCGCCCTGCGCAGCAGGACGGTGATCTCGTCGCCGGTGACGGCCGGGGTGTGCCCGATGCGCAGCAGTTCGGTCTCGCCGCGGCCGATGCGCCGGGCGCGCTGCAGCGCCGAACGCGCCACGCCGCGCAGCACCCGCGCGTCGTCGAGCAACGCCTGTCCGGCGGGCAGCACCGTGACTCCGCCGTGGTTCCGGCTCAGCAGATCGACCCCGACTTCGCGTTCCAGGGCGCGGATCGAGGTGGACAGCGCCTGCTGGGAGATGTGCAGCTTCGCGGCGGCGCGGGTGAAACCGCCTTCCTCCGCGACCGCAACGAGATGTTCCAGCTTGTGCAGGTCCACCGGTGCTTCCCCCTTTCGCCGCGCCGGACCATCATCCCGGCCGCGAAACGCGGGGCGGCGGGTGGCTCCCCGAACATCCGCCGCCCCGCTCGCGAGCTCACCGAGTGGTGTAGCCGCCGTTGGGGAACAGCGTCTGGCCGGTGAACCACCAGCCCTCGGTGGCCAGGAACTCGATGATCGGGGCGATGTCCTCGATCTGGGTGAGCTGGTTGCCGAGCCCCTGCGACTTGTGGAACTCGACCCGCTCCGGCGTTTCCTGCGGGTAGAAGAACGGGGTGTCCATCGGCCCGGGAGCCACGGTGTTCACCGAGATGCCCCGGTCGGCGAACTCCTTGGCAGCCGCGCGGGTGAAGTGCTCCAGCGGAGCCTTCCCGCCCGCGTAGGTGGAGTAGCCGTCGGTGAACGCCGCCAGCAGCGAAGTCCCCAGGCTGATGATCTTGCCGTTGTCGTTGATCCGGCGCCCGGCTTCCTGGATGAAGAAGTACGCCGCCTTGGCGTTGATGCCGAACATCCGGTCGTACTCTTCTTCGCTGGTCTCCAGGATCGGCTTGCGCAGCACCATCCCGGTCGTGTTCACCGCGACGTCGACGCCGCCGAAGGCGTCCACCGCGGTGCCGAACAACCGCCGCACCTCGCTGACCCGAGTCAGGTCACCCTGCACGGCGACCGCGTCGGTCCCGGCGTTCTTGACCGCCTGCACGGTCTTTTCCGCGTCGTCGGCGGAGGATTCGCTGTGGTAGTGCACGACGATCCGCGCGCCCGCGGCGGCCAGCGTGGTCGCCACCAGGCTGCCGAGGTTCTTGGCGCCGCCGCCGATCAGCGCTACTTTGCCTTGCAGATCCCGCTCGGCCATAGCCGCTCCCTTCAGGCGTCAATGCTGATCAGAGCCGCTTTTCCGACTCCGCGAGCGACCTTATGCGGGCGCCGCGGGCACTGGGAAACAGCAGTTCCGGGTGAGTCCACAAAAGACTTGGATACCCGGCGACCAAGCTCGGTACCGGACGCCATCGCAGCGGTGTTGCTAGTTCCGTCCGCTGTGGTCGGTCCCGGTGCCGGCGCGTGCACCCGCGGCGTCCGATCAGGCGCAGAGCATCTCAGCCGAGCACGACCCGGTCGACCGACTCCCGGGAGAACAGCTCGTCGGCGATCATGCAGCCGGTGCCGGCGATGCCGGCGTCCCCGCCCAGCGGCCCGCGCACGATCCGCAGGTCGCGCGTGGCCAGCGGGGTGGCGCACTGGTGGACGACCTCGCGGACGCCGGCCAGCAGGTGCTCCTCGGCCTCGGCCAGCGCGCCGCCGATCGCGACGACCGACGGGTTCAGCAGGTTCACCGCGTCGGCGACGGCTTGCCCCAGCACCCGGCCCGCGGTCCGGATCGCTTGCCGCGCTTCGAGGTCGCCGGTGCGAGCCAGCGCGGCGACGTCCTCCGCGGTGTGCACGTCCTTGCCGAGTTCGCGCAGGTCGCGCACCAGCGCCCAGCCGCCCGCGGAAGCCTCGACGCAACCTCGGTTCCCGCACCGGCACGGCGCCGAACCGGGCTCGCGCGCCGGGGTGTGCCCGAGGTCGCCTGCCGAGCCCTGCGCACCGCGGTGCACCGCACCCCCGAGCACCAGGCCGGAGCCGATGCCGGTGCTCGCCTTGATCATCAGCAGGTGCGGTTCGCCGGGCCAGCTCAGGCGGTGTTCGCCGAGCGCCATGCAGTTCACGTCGTTGTCCACGGTGACAGGGCAGTCGTACTCGGGAGCGAAGAACCGCGACACCTGGTAGCCGTCCCAGCCGGTCATGATCGGCGGGGACACCACGCGACCCGCCGCGAACTCCACCGGCCCGGGCACCCCGATGCCGATGCCCCGCACCGCGTCGCCGCCGTGGCCGAGTTCGCCCAGCATCTCCCGGAACTGCTCCGCGACCGTCCCGAGCACCGGCTCCGGTCCTTCGCCCACGTCCCGCTGCGCCGTGCGCGTGGCCAGCGGCGCTGCTGCGAGGTCGGTGATCGCGGTGTGCAGCCGCCGCCCGCCGATCGCGGCGGCGAGCAGCACACCGCCGTCGCGG
The DNA here is from genome assembly GCF_017434145.1 of Saccharopolyspora sp. Taxonomy (NCBI): domain Bacteria; kingdom Bacillati; phylum Actinomycetota; class Actinomycetes; order Pseudonocardiales; family Pseudonocardiaceae; genus Saccharopolyspora; species Saccharopolyspora sp. The sequence goes on from NZ_JAFRFW010000935.1 coordinate 4,446, forward strand.
TTGAGCCGGAACATCCCGGCCGGGCGCCCGCCCGTGGACTCCTCGGCGGTGACCTCCCGGATGTAGCCGGCGCGCACCAGCGCGTCGAGCCGTTGCGCCACGGTCGAGCGGGAAAGGCCGGTGCGGCGCATGAGCTGCGCGCGGGTGCTGGCCGCGTCGGTGCGGATCAGGTGCAGGATCGCGCCGGGCCCGGAAGCGGCGGCGCGATCGATGGTGCGCGGCATCCGGCCTCCTTCCGCTGCTGACCCGGTTGTCCGGCAGCCGGAGCTTAACGCACCGAACGCGCTTCTTTTGCTTGAATATCAGTCATAAGTCGTTTAGGTTCTGCCTCGACCGGGACCGGCCGCGACCCGGGACCGCCGACCGCAGGAGGCGAACGTGACCGAACCACCCCGCAACCCGCTCGGCGTTCATGCGCTGGTGTGGGCGGGCGGCACCGATCCCGAGTCGCTGCTCGGCGCGATCCGCTCCACCGCGCGCGCCCGCTACGACCTGCTGGAAATCTCCTTGCACGACACCGAATCCCTCGATGTCGTGCGCACCAGGCAGGCCGCCGAGCAGACCGGGCTGGCGCTGGTGTGCTCCCGCGGGCTGGCGTTCGACGCGGACATCTCCTCGCCGGACCCGGAGGTCTCCGCGCGCGGCGAGCGGCTGCTGACCGATTCCGTGCGCATCGCGGGCGATCTCGGCGCGGAGTACTTCGCCGGTGCCCTCTACAGCGCGCTCGGCAAGTACGACCGGCCGCTGGATCCGCGCGGGCGCGAGCACGCCGTGGCCGGGCTCGGCAGGGTCGCCGGAGTCGCCGCGGACGCCGGGATCACGCTCGGGCTCGAAGTGGTCAACCGCTACGAGAGCAACGTGGTCAACACCGCCGAGCAGGGCCTCGCGCTGCTCGACGAGGTGGGTGCGGACAACCTCAAGCTGCACCTGGACACCTACCACATGAACATCGAAGAGGACGATCTGTCGCGGCCGGTGCGACGGGCCGGGGACCGCCTCGGGTACGTGCACATCGGGGAGAACCACCGCGGCTACCTCGGCTCCGGGCATCTGGACTTCACCGCGTTCTTCCACGCGCTGGCCGACATCGGCTACACCGGGCCGATCACGTTCGAAAGCTTCTCCTCCGCGGTGGTGGCGCCGGGCCTGTCGCACGACCTGGCGATCTGGCGGAACCTGTGGTCCGACAGCGCGGACCTGGCCGAGCACGCGCGCGAGTTCATGGCCAACAAGCTGCGCGCGGCGGGTCTGCGATGAGCGCTGGGGAGCAGGCCGCGCTGGAGCGCGCGGTGGAACTGGCCGGTGCGGGCGAGCGGCGGATCGTGGGCGTGGCCGGTCCGCCCGGCGCCGGCAAGTCGACGCTGGCGCAGCGGGTCGTCGCCGAGCTCGGGCCGGTCGCCGCCTACCTGCCGATGGACGGGTTCCACCTGTCCAACACCGAGCTGGAGCGGCTCGGCAGCCGCGAGCGCAAAGGCGCGATCGACACCTTCGACGGCGCGGGTTTCGTCTCGCTGCTGCGGCGGGTCCGCACCGAACCGGGCACCGTCTACGCGCCGACGTTCGACCGCTCCCTCGAAGAGCCCATCGCGGGCAGCATCCCGATCCCGGACTCCGCGCAGCTGGTCGTCGTCGAAGGCAACTACCTGCTCGTCGACAGCTCCCCGTGGTCGGAGATTCCCGCGCTGTGCGACGAGGTCTGGTACGCGGAGATGGATGAGGAGACGCGGCTGAACGGCCTCATCGCCCGGCACGTGCTGTTCGGCATGGCCCCGGACGAAGCCGAGGAATGGGCCATGGCCGTCGATCAGCGCAACGCCGAACTCGTCCAGGAAGGCAAGCACCGGGCGGATCTGGTGGTGCAGGTGGAGATCGCGCCGCAGCCGGAGCGGCGGTGAGCACCGCAGCGTTATCCGCCGCGGCGGCCGGGACGCTGCAGCTCAATGCCCTCGACTGGGGCATCCTGATCTTCTACTTCGGCATCGTCGTGGTGATCGGCGTGCTGGCGCGGCGCGCGGTGCGCACCAGCTCGGACTTCTTCCTGTCCGGGCGGTCGCTGCCCGCGTGGATCACCGGGCTGGCGTTCGTCTCGGCGAACCTCGGCGCGCTGGAGATCCTCGGCAACGCGGCCAACGGCGCCGAGTACGGCGTCGCGGCGGTGCACTTCTACTGGCTCGGCGCGATCCCGGCGATGGTGGTGCTCGGCGTCGTGCTGATGCCGTTCTACTACGACACCGGAGTGCACAGCGTCCCGGAATACCTGCGCAGGCGGTTCAACCGGCCGACGCACCTGCTCAACGCGGTGATCTTCGCGATCGCCCAGGTGCTGATCGCCGGGGTGAACCTGTTCGCGCTGGCACTGGTGATCCGCAGCCTGCTCGGCTGGCAGCTGTGGATCTCGATCGTGGTGTCCGCGGCGTTCGTGCTCACCTACATCACCCTCGGCGGGCTGTTCAGCGCGATCTACACCGAGGTGCTGCAGTTCTTCATCATCTTGGCGGGGCTGCTGCCGATCGTGGTGATCGGGCTGCACCAGGTCGGCGGGTTCGACGGGCTCTACGACCGGATCGCCGACCCGGCGCTGTTCCGCACCTGGGAAGGCACCGGGGTCGGCTCGTGGACCAACCCGCTCGGCGATTGGGTCGGGCTGGCGATGGGGGAGGGCTTCGTGCTCTCGTTCGGCTACTGGGCCACGAACTTCGCCGAGGTGCAGCGGACGCTGTCGGCCAAGGACCTCTCCGCGGCCCGGCGCACTCCGATCATCGGCGCCTTCCCGAAGATGTTCTTCCCGCTGCTGACGGTCGTGCCCGGCATGATCGCGCTGGTGCTGGTACCGAAGCTGGGCGAGCCCGGTGGCCCGTCCTACAACGACGCCATCCCGGAGCTGATGGGGCGGCTGCTGCCGAACGGGGTGCTCGGCGTCGCGCTGACCGGACTGCTCGCGGCGTTCATGGCGGGCATGGCCGCGAACGTGAGCGGGTTCAACGCGGTGTTCACCTACGACCTGTGGAAGCCGTACGTGGTGCGCGGGCGCGACGACGGTTACTACCTCAAGGTCGGGCGGATCGTCACGGTCATCGGCATCGCGGTGAGCGTGGGCACCGCGTTCATCGCCGCCGGGTACAGCAACATCCAGGACTACATCCAGCTGCTTTTCTCGTACTTCAACTCGCCGCTGGTCGCGACGTTCATCATCGGGTTGTTCTGGAAGCGAACCACTCCGTGGGCAGCGTTCTGGGGCATCGTGACCGGCACGGCGGCCGCGGCCGGGATGCACTGGACGGCTTACTCCATCCCGTACTTCTACCCGGGCGGGGTGCTGGATCCGAGCGGCGAGACCATCAACGCGCAGATGGTCAACTTCTACAGCGCCATCGCGGCGTTCGTGGTCGACGCTGCGGTGATGGTGCTGGTCTCGCTGGTCACCCGGCCGAAACCGGACAGCGAGCTGACCGGTCTGGTGTGGGCGTTGCGGGACCGGCGGCCGCGGGAGCGCGCGGTGTGGTGGCAGTCCCCGGCCGTGCTGGGCTCGCTGGCGCTGGGGCTGGTCGTGCTGATGTCGGTCGGCCTGGTGCTCGTCTACTGAAGCGGAGGTGTGCGATGCCGAAGCGGCGGATCTTCGACCTGCGGGTGCTGATCGGCGCGGTGTTCGTGATCTACGGCATCGCGCTCGGCGTGGCCGGGTTGTTCGACGGTCCGGCGGATCTGGCGAAGTCGGGCGGTTTGCCGATCAACCTGTGGACCGGCGCGGGAATGCTCGCGCTGGGCGTTTTCTTCTTGCTGTGGGCCAGGTTCGGCCGCGGCGAGGGGCGCCCGGAGGACACCTCAGCGCAGTGATGCTCACAACCGCAGGTGCATCACGTGCAGGCCGACGTAACCCCGCGCGGGATCGTGGAACGCTTCCGGCACCGTCCCGATGATCTCGAATCCGAGGGACTCGTAGAGCCGGATCGCACCGGTGTTGGTCTCGGTGACCGCGTTGAACTGCATCGCCCGGAACCCGGCCGCCCGCGCCCAATCCAGGCTCTCCTCGCACAGCCGCCGCCCCACGCCGCGTCCGGCGTGGTCCGGGTCGACCATGTAGCTGGCGTTGGCCACGTGCGAGCCGGGGCCGTGCCGGTTCGGCTGCATGTGCGCGCTGCCCAGGATCGTGCCGCCGTCGGCGACGGCGACGGTCGCGCGGTCCGGGGCCGGGCTCAGCCAGGCTCGCCGGGCTTCGGCGCTGCTCATGTCGGGCGGGTAGGTGTAGGTCTCGGCCGCGGCGACGATGCGGTGGAAGAACGGCCAGATCAGCGGCCAGTCCTCGGCTGTTGCTTCCCGGATGAACATGTGCCGATCATCGCACCGCCGGAATCACGATCCACTCCTGCGCTGGCAACGGCGGTTCGCCGCGCTGTTTCCAGTGAGTACCGAAAGTGACGACATCGTTACACTCCGGAACAAGTGTCCTTGATCGGGGCTGGATGCTGCTCTTCGCGGCAAGCCTTCGGCCAGCTGGTCCGATGAGTTTTGCCACCGGCATCGGTCCACCCCTGCGTAGGCACTTGTTCGACAGGGAGCGACGATGAATCTGCCCGAGATCGTTTCGCCGGAGCAGTGGCGCGCGGCGCGCGTGCGGCTGCTGGCGCAGGAGAAGGCCGCGACGAAGGCGCGCGACGCGCTCAACGCCGACCGCAGGCGGTTGCCGATGGTGCGGGTCGAGTCCGATTACCGGTTCCACGGCCCGGACGGTGAGCTGCGATTGCCCGACCTGTTCGACGGCCGCCGCCAGCTCGTCGTGTACCACTTCATGTTCGACCCGGAGTGGGACACCGGTTGCCCGAGCTGTTCGGCGTTCGTGGACCAGCTCGGCGACCTCACGCACCTGCGCGCCCGGGACACCAACCTCGTCGCGGTCTCCCGCGCGCCGTGGGAGAAGATCGAACCGTTCCAGCGCCGGATGGGCTGGACGGTGCCCTGGTACTCGTCGAACGGCACGCGGTTCAACCACGACTTCCACGTGACGCACGACGAGTCGGTGCGGCCGATCGAGTACAACTACCGCAGCAAGCAGGAACTCGACGAGGCCGGCGTCGGCTACTACCTCGGCGACTCGCAGCCGTTCGAGCTGCCCGGCCTGAGCGTGTTCCTGCGCGACGGGGACGCGGTGTTCCACACCTACTCGACCTACGCACGCGGCATGGACGGGCTCGGCAGCACCACGAGCCTGCTGGACCTGACCCCGCTCGGACGCCAGGAGGAGTGGGAGGAACCGAAGGGCCGCGCCACCGAATACGGCGCCCCGGCGGGCAGCGATCGAGTCCTTTACCACGACGAGTACTGACCCGGTGACCGTGCGCGCGACGCCGCCCAGGACTCAGGAAGGGCGGCGTAACACCCGTCGCAGCAGCCGGGTGGTTTCTTGACAAGACCTGATCCGCCTTGAAAGCTTGTCGCGCAGTCCATTGCGACGGTGCGCAGGAAGCCCGGTGCGAATCCGGCGCGGTCCCGCCACTGTGAATGGGGAGTTCCGTCCACTCGGGCCACTGCCGGTGCTCGGTGGGAAGGCCGGGCGGAGCGTCGATCCATGAGTCAGGAGACTGGCGCCGTCGCAGCAGATTCGACGGGGTCGCGGAGCCCCGGAGGAGGTTTCCCGTGCGCCCGAGCGCCGTTCCCGCACCTGGTACGTCTGCCGCCGTTCGACCGGCGTGAGCGCCGTGATCGGCCGCAGGCGGCTGCTCGCCGCGGCCGCGGGCGCGTTCGCCGCGGTGCCGCTGGTTTCCTGCACCGGTTCGGGCGGGTCCGCGGGCCGGTTGCGCGTGGCGTTCCCCGCGGGCGGCACCACCGAATCCCTCGACCCGCACACCGGTTCGCTGTTCGTGGACCAGGCCAGGGCGAAAGCGCTGTTCGACACGCTGGTCGGCTACGCCGACGACATGAGCGTGGTCCCGCGGCTGGCCGAGTCGTGGGCACCGGACGCGACCGGAACCCGCTGGCGGATCCGGTTGCGCCCGGCGAAGTTCCACGATGGACGGCCGGTCACCGCCGATGACGTCCTCTACACCTACCGTCGCATCGCCGACCGCAGCACCGGCGCGCAGGCGCGCTCGCACTTCGCCGACGTCGATTTCGCCGCCAGCAAGGCGTTATCGGCGACCGAGCTGGAACTCGTGCTCGGCGGCCCGAACTTCGAGTTCCCCGCGGCGTGGGGCGCGCCGAGCACCGAGATCGTGCCCGCGGGGACCACTGACTTCAGGCAACCCGTCGGTTCCGGACCGTTCCGGTTCGTGTCCTTCCAGCCGGGCGGCCCGGCTGTGTTCGCCCGCAACGAGCAGCACTGGTCCGGCCCGCCGGTGCCCGCCGAGCTGGAATTCGTGCCGGTGGAGGAGGAAAGCGCGCGGGTGACCGCGCTGCTTTCCGGGCAGGTGCACTACGCGCACGACGTGAGCGCCAACTCGGTTCGGCTGCTGGAGCAGGACGGGCGCGCGCGGGTCTTCTCCGAGCCGCACGGCACGATGCAGGCCGTTCTGCTCAAAGTGGACCGTCCGCCGTTCGCGGATCCACGGCTGGTGCAGGCGGTCCGTGCCGGGGTGGATCGGCGTGCGCTGGTGGACATCGCGTTGAGCGGGAAGGGCCGCGTCGGCAACGACCTGTTCGGCCTGGGGCTGCGCTACTACCCGCGTGATCTGCCGGAACCGGTGCGGGACGTGCAACTGGCGCGCTCGCTGGTGCGGCAGGCCGGGGCCGAGGGGCTGAGCTGGGAATTGCGCACCAGCACCGCAGATCCGTACTTCGAGTCCGCGGCGAGCTTGATCGGCCAGCAGCTCGGCGAGATCGGCATGACGGTCACGCCGCGGATGATGCCTTCGGAGACCTACTACTCGGACATCAAGAAGCAGGGCGTCGCCGCGCACAGCCGGACGGCCGCGCTTCCGCTGCCGACCTTCCTCGGTCAGCGCATGATCTCCACCGCAGGCAACAACAACTACACCGGCTACCGCAATCCCGAGTTCGACGCGCTCTACTACCGCGCACTGTCCACTGCGGACGAAAAGCGGCGCGCCGAGCTGCTCGCTTCGGCGCAGCGCCTCGCCCGGGAGCAGAGCGGGATGCTGGTGTGGGGCTTCAGCGGTTGGAACGTCGCGACCGCGGACGGCGTCACCGGTGTCCGGGCAGCGCCGCCGAACTCCCTGGACTGGGCGCGTTTCGACCGGGTGAGCCCGGGTTGAGCGCGCTCGCCGCACCCGGCAGGGGAGCGGTGCTGCTCGCAACCCGGCTGGGCATCGCGCTGGGCCAGATCGCGATCGTCGCGGTCGCCGTTTTCGCGCTGACCGCACTGCTTCCCGGCGACACCGCGGTGGTGTTGCTGGGCGAGCAGGCCGATTCCGGGCAGGTCGCCGCGCTGCGGGAACGGCTCGGTCTGGACGAGCCGCTGGGGCAGCGATTCCTTAGCTGGGCAGCCGGAATCCTGCACGGTGACCTCGGGACGTCGTTGCGCACCGGCATTCCGGTGGCGACCGAGCTCGGCCAGCGGGCGGCCACCACGCTGGTGCTGGCGTTGCTGACGCTGGCCGTCGTGCTGCCGCTGGCACTGTCCGCCGGTGTCCTCAGTGGACTTCGTGCCGGCTCGAAGTTCGACCGGGCGGTGAACTTCGCGGTGGTGCTGCTGAACTCGGTGCCGGAGTTCGCCGTTGCGCTGCTGCTGGTGGGCGTGCTCTCGGTGCAAGCGGGCCTGTTGCCCGCCACCGCGGTCGGGTTGTCCGGCTGGTCGTTGCTGAGCGATCCCGCCGTGCTGGTGCTGCCGGTCGCCGTGCTGGTCGGCAAGCAGCTGTGCGCGCTGTCGCGGCAGGTCCGCACCGGCGTCGTCACCGCCGACGGATCCGAGTTCGCCACGCACGTGCGCCGCGCCGGGCTCTCCGAAAGCGCCGTCGTGCTGCGGCACGTGCTGCCGAACGCGGTCGGACCGGTGTTGCAGCAACTCGCGCGCACTGTGGACGGTCTGCTCGGCGGAGTCGTGGTGATCGAGGCGCTGTTCGCGCTGCCCGGCCTCGGATCGGGCTTCGTCGAGGCGGTCAAGGCCCGCGATCTTCCTGCGGTGCAAGGATATGCGCTGGTGTTCGCGGCCGTGACGATCGGTGTCAACCTCGTCACCGACCTCGCCGCCCGCCACTTCCGGGCGGAGACGCGATGAGGCCGGTGGCGAAAGCGGTTGGTTGGACGCTGGTGATCGTGCCGGTGCTGGCCGCGTTCTTCGGGCCGCTGCTGGTCGGCCCGGTGCGTTCCGAAAGCGCACCGCTGCTGCCGCCGGATGCGAGCCATCTGCTCGGCACCGACGTGCTGGGCCGCGACGTGCTCTCGCTCGCGTTGACCGGCGGCGGTTCGGTGCTGGCGCTGGCCGGAACCGCACTCGCACTGTCCTATGTGGTCGGAGTGCCGCTCGCGCTGGGCGCGGTCGGCCAGCCGCACCGCTGGATCGACCGCGCACTCACCCGCTCACTGGACCTGGTGCTGGCCATGCCGGGATTGCTGGTGCTGATGGTGCTGGCCGCGACCGGGCGACGCACCGCGGCCGCGCTGATCATCGCCGTCGTGGTGCTGCAACTGCCCGCGGTGGTCCGGCTGGTGCGCGGCGCAGCGCTCACCGCGGGCCGCCGCGGCGCGGTGGAAGCGATGCGGATGCAGGGCGAATCCTGGTGGCGCATCCACTTCGGCTACATCGGACGCAGTGCGCTCGCGCCGATAGCCGTCGACGCGGGCAGCCGACTGAGCCTGGTGCTGTACCTGATCGCCTCGGCGAACTTCCTCGGACTCGGCCTCGACCCGGGCACCACGGACTGGGCAGTGCTGGTGGAGCGCAACCGCGAAGCCCTGTTCCTGCAACCGTGCGCGGTGCTGGTCCCAGCCGGCCTCCTGGTCGCCCTGTGCACCGGCACCAACCTCGTCGTCGACCAGCACATCGCGACCCGCCGCTCGACCCACCACCGGTCACGAATACCCCGGCATGGCGAGACCGTCCGCGCCGACTCGATGTAGTGCACGTGTCCGCGCCCGCACGTTGCGGATACGGACGCGAACGCGCGGTGGAACCGGACGAATCTCCGTGACCGAACACGGCCGATCGTGACCGCTGACACGGTGCGCAGGGCCGTTGCTCAGGTAGCTTGCTGGCCATGTCCGACGACGCGCCCGCCACCCCAGCCGAAGCCTACGACCTGCTGGTGCAGGGCAACCGCCGTTTCGTGGAAGCTTCCCCGCAGCACCCGAACCAGGACGCCGAGCTGCGCACCTCGCTGGCCTCCGGGCAGCGGCCGTTCGCGGTGCTGTTCGGCTGCTCCGACTCGCGGCTCGCCGCTGAGATCATCTTCGATCGGGGGCTGGGCGATCTGTTCGTGGTGCGCACGGCCGGGCACGTCGCCGGTGCCGAATCGCTGGGCAGCATCGAG
>NZ_JAFRFW010000936.1:0-2565 GCF_017434145.1 Saccharopolyspora sp.
GACGCGCTGCGCGCCGGGCAGGCGGCCGATTTGGCAGCCGTGCCGGGGGTTTCGGTGATCGGCCCGGCCCGTGCACCGTTCCTGCTGCTGGACGTCCACAATGGCGCCAAGGTGCGATCGGCGCTGCGGGACCGCGGCATCGCGGTCCGGCGCGGGGACACCTTCCCCGGTCTGGGCCCGGACCACCTGCGGGTGGCGGTGCGGGACGCCGGGCGCAACGCCACGTTGGTCCGGGCGATGCGCGAACTGCTCGGATAGTGCGAGAACGGCAGCGAGGGGTGCGAATCGGATGACCGTGCGGATTCGGGACGTCGTGGAGTCGCTGGAGGCGGCGTACCCGCCGGAGCTGGCCGAGCAGTGGGACGCGGTCGGCCTGGTCTGCGGCGATCCGGCGGCCGCGGTGCAGCGGGTGCTGTTCTGCGTCGACCCGGTCGAGGCCACTGTGGACGAAGCCGCGGACTTCGGCGCACAACTGCTGGTCGCGCACCACCCGCTGCTGCTGCGCGGCGTGCACGGGGTGCCCGCCGACGACCCCAAGGGGCACCTGGTGCACCGGCTGATCCGCTCCGGGATCGGCCTGTACTGCGCGCACACCAACGCCGACACCGCCGCAGTCGGAGTCTCGGACGCGCTGGCCGACGCGCTCGGACTGACCGTCAGCGCGCCGCTGGCGCCGCACCAGGAGGGCGCGAGCACCGGGCTCGGCCGGATCGGTTCGCTGCCGCAGCCGGAACCGTTCGCGCGCTTCGTCGAGCGGGTGGCCACGAACCTGCCCAGCACCGCATGGGGCGTGCGCGGCGCGGGCGATCCGGAACGGGAGATCAAGACCGTCGCGGTCTGCGGCGGCGCGGGCGACTCGCAGCTGGACACCGCGCTGGCCGCCGAGGTGGACGCCTACGTGACCGCCGATCTGCGCCACCACCCGGCGGGCGAGCACATCGCGCGCGGCGACCTCCCCGGCAAGCAGGTGCCCGCGCTGGTGGACGTGGCGCACTGGGCCAGCGAGTGGCCGTGGTGCCAGCAGGCGGCCGACGTGGTGGGCGCGGCGCTGCCGGATACTGTCGAGGTTCTTGTCTCCACTCGCCGCACCGATCCGTGGACCACCCATGCCTCCGGTGCGGCCCCCGACGCAGGGAGGACGCTCGCGTGAAAGCCGACCCCGCCGTGCAGCACCGGTTGCTCGACCTCGCGGAGGTGGACGCCGAACTGAACCGGGTCAACCACCGGCGCCGGACGCTGCCCGAACTGGAGGAGATCGGCGGCGCCGAACGCGACGCGCAGGCGAAGCGGGACGCGCTGGTCGCCGCGCAGACCTCGTTCGGCGACATCGACCGGGACGCCAAGCGGCTGGAGACCGAGATCGAGCAGGTCCGCAAGCGCGAGCAGCGGGACCGGCAGCTGATGGATTCCGGCGGCTCGTCCAAGCAGCTGGAGGAGTTGCAGCACGAGCTGCAGACCCTCGCCCGCCGCCAGGGCAACCTGGAGGACGAGCTGCTGGAGGTCATGGAGCAGCGCGAGGCCGTGGAGACCGACGTCGAGCACGCCCGCGGCGAGGTCACCGCCGCCGAGGACAAGCTCGCCGACGCCCAGCACCGCCGGGACGAGGCGCTGGCCGACCTGGACAGCACCGAGGTCAAGCGCAAGTCCGAGCGCGAGGTGCTGACCGCGGACCTGCCGGAGCAGCTGCTGGCCACCTACGACCGGATCCGCGAGGCCAAGGGCGTCGGGGCCGGGCTGCTGCAGGGCAACCGCTGCGGCGCGTGCCGGATCGAGCTGGACCGCGCCAAGCTCACCGACCTGCGCGACGCCGCCGCCGATGACGTGGTCCGCTGCGAGGAGTGCGGCGCGATCCTGGTCCGCAAGGGCTCCTGATGCGGGTGGTCGTCGAAGCCGACGGCGGTTCGCGGGGCAACCCGGGACCGGCCGGCTGCGGTGCGGTGGTGCGCGACGCCGACGGGGCGGTGCTGGCCGAGCGCTCGCTCGGGCTCGGGGTCGCCACGAACAACGTGGCCGAGTACGAGGGGCTGCTGGCCGGATTGCGGGCCGCTGCCGAGCTCGGGGCGGACGAGGTCGACGTCCGGATGGACTCGAAGCTGGTCGTCGAGCAGCTCAGCGGGCGTTGGCGGATCAAGCACGCGGCGCTGCAACCCCTTGCGGCGCAGGCGAAGGATCTGGTGGCCGCGTTCGCCGCGGTGCGGTTCGAGTGGATCCCGCGGGAGCGCAACGCGCACGCGGACCGGCTGGCCAACGCGGCGATGGACAGTCAGGCCGGGATCGAGCGCACACCCGCTGCCGGGGCTGCGGACAGCGCTGCCGCGGACGATTTCGCCGGGTCGGGCGCGGATGTTTCGGCCGGTAGGGCTGCGGACGCTGCTGCCGGATCGGCTGCGGATGTTGCTGCGAAACCGGCGAAGGCCGAGTCCCGCACGCGGCCCGCTGGCTGGACCGGCGCCACGGGTTCCCCGACGAAGCTGCTGCTGCTGCGGCACGGGCAGACCGAGATGTCGGTGGACCGCCGCTACTCGGGGCGCGGCGACGTGCCGCTGACCGATCTCGGGCAGCGGC
>NZ_JAFRFW010000937.1:0-3479 GCF_017434145.1 Saccharopolyspora sp.
AGACCACGCGCAGCCCGTGCTGCTCCAGCAGCGCGCTCAGCGCGTAGACGCTGCGCGGATCGTCGTCGACGACCAGCACCTTCTGCCCTTGGAAGCGCAGCAGCGGTCGCTGCACGGCGGTTTCCGGCGGTGCGTCGCCGTCGGCGGCATCGGCGTCTTCGCCCGCCCCGACCCCGCCCGGTTCCCACTCCAGCATCGGCGGGTCGATGCCTTCCGCGGTCACGTCGTAGTTGACCTCGGCGCTGGTCGGCGCCGCCGACCGGTCCGGTACCGGGACCGGACCGCGCTGTTCCGGCACGTCCCGCGGCTCCTGCGCACCGCCTTCCGGGGTTTCCGGCGGCAGGTAGAGCGTGAACTCGCTGCCGGCTCCGGATTCGCTGCTGACGCGCAGTTCCCCGCCCAGCAGCGCCGTCAGCTCCCGGCTGATCGACAGCCCCAGCCCGGTTCCGCCGTAGCGGCGCACGATGGTCCCGTCGCCCTGCTGGAACGCTTCGAAGATCCGCTCCAGTTTTCCCTCGGGCACGCCGATTCCGGTGTCGCGCACGGAAAAGGCCAGCACACCGGGAACTCCGTGCAGCGATCCGGGCGCGCCCGGCCCTGCCGGGGCGATCCGCAGCCGCACCGAACCCTGCTCGGTGAACTTCAGCGCGTTCGACAGCAGGTTGCGCAGGATCTGCTCCAGCCTGCTCTGGTCGGTGTGCAGCGTGCCGGGCAGCTCGTCGGCGAGTTCGACCGCGAACTGGAGCCCCTGCTCCTCGGCCAGCGGCCGGTACAACGACTCCAGATGCCCGGCCAGCGCGGCGATTTCGGTGTCCGCGGGCAGCACCGCCATGTGCCCGGCTTCCACTTTGGACAGATCGAGCACGTCGTTGATCAAGCCGAGCAGATCGGTGAGCGCGCCGTGCATGGTCCGGGCCAGGTCCACCTGCTGCTCGGTGAGATTGCCGTCGACGTTGTCGGCCAGCAGCCTGGCCAGCATCAGCGAACTGTTCAGCGGCGTGCGCAGCTCGTGCGACATGTTCGCCAGGAAGTCCGACTTGTAGGCCGACGCCTGGGAAAGCTCGCCCGCGCGTTCCTCCAGCTGCTGGCGGGCCTGCTCGATCTCGCTGTTCTTGATCTCGATGTCCCGGTTGCGCGCGGCCAGCTGCGCGGCGTTCTCCTCCAGCTCGGTGTTGGAGCGGCGCAGCTCCTCCTGCTGCTGCTCCAGTTGTTCGGAGCGGGCCTGCAGTTCGCTGGCCAGGTGCTGGGATTCGCTCAGCAGCTCCTCGGTGCGCGTGTTGGAGACGATCGTGTTCACCTCGACGCCCAGCGTCTCCTGCAACCGCTGCAACAGATCCAGGTGCAGTTCGCTGAACTCGTGCACCGAGGCCAGTTCCAGCACCGCGAGCACCTGGTTCTCGAACAGCACCGGCACCACGGCCACCGCCGCGGGCGCGGCCTCGCCGAGCCCGGAGCTGATCCGCAGGTACTCCGGCGGCGCGCCGCGCACCACGATCGTGCGGCCATCGATCGCCGCCTGGCCCACCAGCGACTCGCCCAGCTCGAACCGCTCCGGCACACCATCGGACGGCAAGCCGTAGGAACCGGCGCGCTCCAGCACCACCCCACCGGGCACGTCGTCGCCGGTCCGGGCCAGGTAGAACGCGCCGCACTGCGCGGAAACCAGCGGCACCAGCTCGCGCATGGTCAGCGAGGCCAGCGCGGAGAGCTCACCCAGCCCGCGCACCAGCCCGGACATCCGCGCCAGGTGCGTCTTGAGCCAGTCGGTGTCCTCGTTGGCGCGGGTGGTGGCCGCCAGGTTCGAGATCATCGCGTTGACGTCCTCGGTGAGCTCGGCGACCTCCCCGCGGGCTTCCAAGGTGATCTGCCGCGTCAGGTCGCCGGTGGTGACCGCGTTGGCCACCGACGCGATCGCGCGCACCTGGGTGGTCAGGTTCCCCGCGAGCCGGTTGACGCTGTCGGTGAGCTGCTGCCAGGTGCCGGAGACGTCGGTGACCTCGGCCTGGCCGCCGAGCCTGCCCTCGGTACCGACCTCGCGGGCCACCCGCGTCACCTCGGCGGCGAACCCGGACAGCCGGTCGACCATGGTGTTGATGGTGGTCTTGAGCTCCAGGATCTCGCCCTGCGCGGCCGCGTCGATCTTCTTGGACAGGTCGCCCTCGGCGACGGCGGTCGTCACCTGGGCGATGTTGCGCACCTGGTTGGTGAGGTTGCGCGCCATCAGGTTCACGTTGTCGGTGAGGTCCTTCCAGGTCCCGGCCACGCCCGGAACCCGCGCCTGCCCGCCGAGGATGCCTTCGGTGCCGACCTCGCGGGCGACCACGGTGACCTGGTCCGCGAACGCGCCGAGCGTCTCGACCATCCCGTTGATGGTCGCGGCCAGCTCCGCGACCTCGCCCTTGGTCTCCACGGTGATCTTCTTGGTCAGGTCGCCGCCAGCGACCGCCGCGGCGACCGCGGAAATGTTGCGCACCTGCGCGGTCAGGTTGTCGGCCATCAGGTTGACGTTGTCGGTGAGGTCCTTCCAGGTCCCCGCGACCCCGGCGGCCCGCGCCTGCCCGCCCAGCTTGCCCTCGGTGCCGACTTCGCGGGCCACCCGCGTGACCTCGTCGGCGAACGCGGAGAGCTGATCGACCATCGTGTTCAACGTGTCCTTCAACGCCAGGATCTCGCCGCGGGCGTCCACGTCGATCTTGCGGCTCAGGTCGCCGCGAGCCACGGCGGTGGCGATCTGCGAGATGTTGCGGACCTGCGCCGTGAGGTTGTCGGCCATCAGGTTCACCGAGTCGGTCAGCCCCCGCCAGGTCCCGGCGGCTCCCGGCACCTGCGCCTGCCCGCCCAGCTTGCCCTCGCTGCCGACCTCGCGGGCCACCCGCGTGACCTCGTCGGCGAACTCCGAGAGCTGATCGACCATCGTGTTGATGGTGCTCTTGAGCTCGCCCATCTCCCCGGAGACCGGCACCACGATGCGGCGGCTCAGGTCCCCGCGGGCGACCGCGGCGGCGACCTGCGAGATGTCCCGCACCTGGCCGGTGAGGTCGGCCGCCATCCGGTTCACCGAGTCGGAAAGGTCCCGCCAGGTCCCGAGCAGGCCGGGCACCTGCGCCTGCCCGCCCAGCCTGCCTTCGGTGCCGATCTCCGCGGCCAGCCTGCCGACCTCGGAGGCGAACATCGAGAGCTGGTCGAGCAGGTTGTTCACGGTGCCGGCGAGGTCGCCGAGCCTGCCAGGGGCGCGATCACCGGCCCGCCGGGACATCCGTTGCGTCAGGTCGCCCTCGGCGACCGCGCCGAGCACCCGCACGAGCTCGCCGGCCGGTCGCAGTAGCGCGTCGGTCAGCTCGTTCATCGCCCGCTCGGCCTGCTGCCAGCCGCCCCCGCCGCCGACCTCGGCAGGATCGACCGGCCACTGCCCGCGCACGGCCTGCTCGGTCAGCCTGCTCAGCTCGGCGACCAGCCGCTGATCGCGCTCGGCCAGCTCG
>NZ_JAFRFW010000938.1:0-2399 GCF_017434145.1 Saccharopolyspora sp.
CTTCGGGTTGGTGCCCTCGGTCAGCGGGGTTTGGACCAGGCGGACCGAGCGGCGGCGGTTGACGTACTGGGCGCGGCCCGGCAACAAGGTGCGGGGACGCAGGTTGCCCAGGAACATGCCCTCGTCCTTCGGGCAGGACAGCAGCAACCCCGGCGTCCCGAGCTCCCACATCCGCCGGATCACCGGGTTCGACATCGACCGCGCAGCACCGGACGTGCTGCGCGCGATGATCACGTGCACCCCGATGTCCGCGCCGTGCGGGATCAGCGGCATCAGCGGTTCCAGCACCCCGCCGCCGAAACCGCTCTCCGCCAGCTGGAAGTCATCGATGATGACGAACAGCCGGCCGCCCTGCCACCAGTCCCGCTTCGGCAACCGGCTCGGGCTGATCTCCGGTCCGGGAATGCGCTTCTCCAGCCCGACCGCGGCGCCCGCGATGGACTTGCCCAGCGCATCCGCACCGACCGCGTACTCGATCTGGTTCTCCGGCGGGATCGAGTCGTGCAGCTCGCGCTGGAAGTCGCCGAACATCACCCGCGCCTCGTCCGGGCCGTAGGCGGCGGTGATCGAGCGGGCGATGTGCCGCAGGACGCTGGTCTTGCCGGTCTCGGCATCGCCGTAGACCAGCAGGTGCGGGCTGGCGTCGAAGTCGTACCACTGGGTGGACAGACCGACGTCCTCGATGCCCAGCGGAACCCGAACGACCGCCTGCGGTGTCGGCCGCACCGGGTCGGGCAGGTCGCTCGCCGAGAGCATCGTCGGCAGCATCCGCACCTGCGGAGCCCGCGGCGCGCCCGGCTGGGCCAGCGCCTCGGACAGCTCGGTGGTGGCATCGGCGAGGTCTTCGGTGTCCGACGTCCCGTCGATGCGCGGCAGCGCCGCCAGGAAGTGCAGCTTGTCGGTGGTCAGCCCGCGGCCGGGAATGTTCGGCACGGTAGCGGCCAGCCTGCTGTTGACCTCCGAGTCCACCGGGTCGCCGAGCCGCAGCTCATACCGGGTGCCCAGCACGTCCCGCAGCCACGGCCGCATCTCCGACCAGCGGTTGGTGGCGACCAGCAGGTGGATGCCGAAGCTCAGGCCGCGCGCGGCGAGCTCGGTGAACCGGTCCTCGAGCTCCTCGAAGTCCTGCCGGATCGTGTACCAGCCGTCGACCACCAGGAACACGTCGCCGGACGGGTCGTCCTGGTGGAACCGGCCTTCCCGGCGAGCGCGCCGGTAGCTGGTCATCGAGTCGATGTTGTGCTCGGCGAACAGCGCTTCCCGCCGGGCCAGCAGGTTCGTCATCTCCAGCACGGTGCGGGTGACGCGGTCCTTGTCCAGCCGGTTGGCCATGCTGCCCACGTGCGGCATCTTCGCCAGCGAGCTGAGCGTGCCGCCGAAGTCCAGGCAGTAGAACTGCACTTCAGCGGCGCTGTGCGTGAGCGCCAGCGAGCTGAGCATGGTGCGCAGCATCGTGCTCTTGCCGGTCTGCGGCCCGCCGACCACGGCCACGTTGCCCTTGCTGCCGGACAGGTCCGTTTCGAGCAGTTCGCGGCGCTGCTGCGCAGGCAGGTCCACCAGACCCGCCGGGATCTGCAGGCCCGCCGTCTCCAGGTCGCCGACCGGACGCGGCCCGAGCTCACCGTGGTCGACCAGCGGCGGCAGCAGCTGGTCCAGGGTCGGCGAGGTCTTCAGCGGCGGCAGCCAGACCTGGTGCGCACGGGGCCCGATGTCGCGCAGCCGCTCGATCAGCACTTCGAGCATGGACTGCGCGGGCTCGTCGGGTGCCGGCTCCGGTTCCGGCTCCTGTTGCGGTGCCGCGGTCGGTTCGACGTAGCCGGTACCGAACGACACGACCTGCTGCTCGGCCTTCGCCCGGGTGGTGCGCTGGCGCTTGCTCGGCCGGTACGGGCCGGAGACGTATGCGCCCTTGAACCGCACCAGGTTCGTGGTGTCCGGGCGCAGGTAGCCGTTGCCGGGACTGGTCGGCAGCTCGTAGGCATCCGGCACCCCGAGCACGCTGCGGCTCTCCATCGCCGAGAAGGTGCGCAGCCCGATCTTGTAGGACAGGTGCGTCTCGATCTTGTGGATGCGGCCCTCGTCGAGCCGCTGCGAGGCCAGCAGCAGGTGCACCCCGAGGCTCCGGCCGAGCCGGCCGATCATCGCGAACACGTCTACGAACTCGGGTTTGCTGGAGAGCATCTCGCTGAACTCGTCGACCACGATGAACAGCGCGGGCATCGGTTCCAGCTGCGCACCCTGCGCGCGGGCCGCTTCGTAGTCGCGTCGCGAGGCGTAGTTGCCGGAAGCGCGCAGGTGCTCCTGGCGACGGTTGAGCTCTCCGGTGAGCGCGTCCTGCATCCGGTCGACCAGCTCCAGCTCGTCGGCCAGGTTCGTGATCACCGCCGAGGTGTGCGGCA
>NZ_JAFRFW010000939.1:0-2293 GCF_017434145.1 Saccharopolyspora sp.
GGCCGCGGTCACCGACACCGCGCTCTCCCGCCGCGAGGTGGGGCTGACCTGCCGGTCCACCAGGCCCGACGTGACCAGCCGGTTGATCATCCTGGTGACCGTGGACGGGTTCACGCCCAGCAGCTCGGCCACCGCCGCGTGCTTGAGCGGGCCGCGTCCGTGCAGCGCCACCAGCAGCCGGAACTGCGGCAGCGTGAGCGAGTCGTCCACCGCGGCGATGGAGCGCGCGGAGGCGGCCACCAGCAGCCGGGATGCGGTGAGCATCGCGTCGGTGACCGCGTCGATGTCCTCGACCGGCAGCTCGTCGTCGACGTCGGGGCGGGGCATGGGCTCCGTTGTACCGGAGCCGCCGCCGGGCCGGTGCTGCCCGGTGTTCCGCATCTTACATTTCGTGCCATGGGCAACTGTTGCATCATGCAAGAGTGGTTGCGACGTACGAATCCCGCCGTCCCGCACTGCCTGACCGCCACGGAATCGGGACGTGGCTGCGGGAGCGGACGTCCGGTCTGGTCGCGCTCGCCGTGGTCATCGGCGTCGGCGCCGGACTCGGCGCGATCGTGTTCCGCTGGCTGGTGCAGTCGTTCACCCGGCTGCTGTCCGGAACCGCCGACTACTCCGTCGCGGGCGGGGCGGCGCACCCGTGGCTGCCCGCGCTCGGGCCGTGGTTCGTGCTGGTCACCCCGGTCATCGCGGGACTCGTGTACGGGCCGCTGGTGCAGCGGTTCGCGCCGGAAGCGCGCGGGCACGGGGTGCCGGAAGTGATGTACGCGGTCGCCGAGCACGGCGGCCGCATCCCGGCGAAGGTCAGCTTCGTCAAGGCGCTCGCCTCCGCGCTGTGCATCGGCTCCGGCGGCTCGGTCGGCCGCGAAGGGCCGATCGTGCAGATCGGCTCCGCGCTCGGTTCCTCGCTCGGCCGCAGGGTGCGGCTGCCGGAGTCGCGGCTGCGGGTGCTGGTCGCCTGCGGCGCGGCAGGCGGCATCGCCGCGACCTTCAACGCGCCGCTGACCGGCCCGTTCTTCGCGATGGAGCTGATACTGAGCAGCTTCGCGGTGGACTCGTTCGCCGCCGTGGTCGTCGCCAGCGTGACCGCCAGCGTCATCGGCAGGGCCGTGCTGGGCAACGAGGCGTTCCTGGAGCTGCCGAAGCTGTCGCTGACGGGTTCGCACGAGTACCTGCTGATCGTGCTGCTGGGCGTGCTCGCGGGCGCGCTCGGGATCGGGTTCAGCCGGGTGCTGTACCTGGTCGAGGACCTCTGCGACCGGTTGTGGCGCGGGCCGGAGTGGCTGCGCCCGGCGGTCGGTGGGCTGCTGGTCGGCGGCATCCTGCTGGTGCTGCCGGAGATGTACGGCGTGGGCTACCCGGTGCTGCAGAACGCCATCGGCGGGAAGTACGCGGTCGCTTTCCTGCTGCTGCTGGTGGTCGGCAAGATGCTCGCCACGAGCCTGACGATCGGCGTCGGCGGTTCCGGCGGGGTGTTCGCGCCGTCGTTGTTCATCGGCGGCATGGCGGGCACCGCGTTCGGCGCGGTGGTGCACGAGCTGATGCCGGGCGCGACGGCGGCACCCGGTGTCTACGGGATGATCGGCATGGGGGCTGCCTTCGCCGGGGCGGCGCGGGCGCCGATCACGGCCGTGATCGTGCTGTTCGAGCTCACCGGCGAGTACTCGATCATCCTGCCGCTGATGGCGGCGATCGTGATCGCGACGCTGGTCAGCCGCGCGATGAGCAAGGGCACGATCTACACGCTGAAGCTGCGGCGCCGCGGCGTCGACCTGGAGGCCAGCCGCGCGACCTGGCCGTTGACGAGCCGCGGCGTGCACGGGGTGGTGCAGCCGTTGCCGGAGGCGTTGCGCGCCGAAGCGGAGCTCTCCGATGCCGCGCAACAGCTCGCGTTGTCCGGATACGGCGTGCTGCCGGTGGTCGACCCGGACGGCGAGTACCGGGGCTGCGTGACGACCCGGGCGGTCGCGCAAGCGTTGGGCGCGCAGCGGCTCGAACCGGGCGGCGAGGACCCTCGCAGGCTCACCGGTGATCTGGCCGAACTCCCACCGCTGATCACCGACCGCGCCACGCTCGCCGAGGCGCTGGACGCGCTGGCCTCGGCGCCCGGCGGCGCGCTGCCGGTGCTCGACGAGTCCGGTCGCGAACTCTCCGGCTGGCTCACGCACCGCCGAGTCCTCGGCGCCCTCCGCGAGGTCCCGGCGTCCTGAGCACGCATTGGCTCGTGGTGATCACACGCTGTCCAAGAAGCACCGCGCTCGGTAATCTGATCTCTCCGCCGAGGATCGGCGGA
>NZ_JAFRFW010000940.1:0-3520 GCF_017434145.1 Saccharopolyspora sp.
CGGTGGGATGCCTGCACATCCGCCCGTTCGTCGACCTTGCGGAGCCGGGCGAGACGGAGAAGATGCGCGCCGTGGCCGAAGAGGTGAAATCGCTGGTGACGGCCTACGGCGGGGTGAACTCCAGCGAGCACGGCGACGGCCTGGCGCGCAGCGAGTTCAACCGCGAGATTTTCGGCGACGAGCTGTACGAGGCGATGTGCCGGGTCAAGCGACTCTTCGACCCGGCCGGAACGCTGAATTCCGGCAAGATCGTCGAGGCGCCGTCGATGACCGACAACCTGCGCGACGCGGCATTGCCGGAGCCGGGACCGTTCCGGCCGCGGTTGTCGTTCGAGGTGGTCGGCGGAATGCGCGGCTCGGCGGATCGGTGCATGAACATCGGGGTGTGCCGGAAAAGCACCAGCGGTGCGATGTGTCCGTCCTACATGGCCACCACGCGCGAGGAGGACTCGACGCGGGGGCGCGCCAACGCCCTGGTCAAGGCGCTGTCGGAGCCCGATCCGAAGGCGGCGTTGGGAGATGAGCGGCTGCACGAGGTGCTGGACCTGTGTCTGATGTGCAAGGCGTGCAAGAGCGAGTGCCCGCTGGGTGTGGACATGGCGAAGCTCAAGAGCGAAACGCTGTCGCACTACCACGACGAGCACGGGGTGCCGTTGCGTTCTCGCGTGTTCGGGTCGATCCGCGCGCTGAACAGGCTGGGGTCGGCGACGGCTCCGCTGTCGAACCTGCCCGGCCGGATTCCGTTGCTGCGCAAGGCGATGCAGCGGCTGCTCGGCATCACGGCGAACCGGCCGTTGCCGCGGTTCGAGCGGCGCAACCTCGGCTCCTGGTTCCGCGAACGCGCGCGGCCCGAGTCCGCTCCTCGCGGCCCGATCTTGTTCCTGGCGGACTCGTTCACCACCTACACCGAACCGGCCATCGGCAAGGCCGCTGTCGACCTGCTGGAGCGAGCCGGTTACGAGGTCCGGCTGGTCACCGAGGGCTGCTGCGGCAGGTCGAGCCTGTCGAAAGGTCTCGTCGACGATGCGCAGCGCAAGGCGCAAGACCTGGTGTCGCGACTGTCCGATTCGGACGCGCCGATCGTCGGTTGCGAGCCTTCCTGCGTGCTGACCTTGCGGGACGAAACGCTGTCCATGCTGCCGGACTCCGGCGCGGCACGGGATGTTGCGGGCCGGGTGCGACAGCTCGAAGAAGTGCTGTCCGAAGCCATCGACGCCGGAGACCTGGAGCTATCGGCGGATTCCTGGCCCGCGGCGAGGAAAGTCGTCTTCCACGGACACTGCCATCAGAAAGCTGAGGTCGGCACCTCGGCGACCGTCGAGCTGCTGCGGCGTATCCCCGGGGCCGAGGTGGTGGAGCTGGACGCCGGATGTTGCGGCATGGCGGGCTCTTTCGGTTTCGAGGCGGAGCACTACGAGCTGTCGATGACCGTGGGTTCCGACCGGTTGTTCCCGGCTGTCACGGCTGAACCTGCCACCACGATCGTCGCCGCCACCGGTGTCTCCTGCCGTCAGCAGATCGCGCACGGGACTCCGCGCGAGGCCCATCATCCGATCGAACTGCTGCGGGCCGCGTTGCGGGACTGAGTCCCTGTCGCTGCGTGTGCAGTCCGGCGTGCGGTCTTGCGGACTCGTGCCGCGGCGGACTGTCCGGTCCCGGCTCGTGGGCGGGCCGGGACCGGCGACCGGAGGCTCAGCGCGTCGCGTCGGTTTCGACTCGGCCCCTTCCGGCGAAGGCGGGTCCGGCGAGGAACCAGATTGCGGTCACGATTCCGAGCATCGACATCATGCTCCAATATGGATGTTGCGAGGCCTCCGCGGCCGACCCGGGCACGATGGAGCCGTCGATCGCCAACATCACCAGCAGCAGCGCGGAGGCGATCGCGGAGGCCAGCAGCACGCGCAGCCATTCCCGCCACAGCGCCAGAACTTCCGCCCGCGACCCCTTCGCGGGCTTGTCCGGCTTCGGGCCGCGGTTGAACCAGTACCGGAACCTGGCGTCGGCCCAGGAAATGGTGGCGTGACCGAAGGCAACGGTGAATCCCAAGTAGACGGCCGCGAGGGCGTGCGCCTGCGTTGGTTCCGCACCGCGAGCCAGGTCGACGGCGACCAGTGCGACCAGCACGACGTCCACCAGCGGGACACAGCGCAGCAACCAGCTGCTCAGCCGTTCCTGCCGCGCGAGGTAGCGGGCGGCGAGACCGGCCACCAGGAACACCCAGAACGCCGCCTCAGCGGCGAAAATGGCTGCGATCATTGCGATTACTCCCCAGTTGTAGGTGTTCAGCGAGCGGCGCCGAACAGGTAGTGCTCCAGCAACTCGACGGCCTGCTGCCGGGTGAGCAGCGCCGGAGCGGTCAGCAGCTCGAAGGTCAGCCCGTCCACGAAGGCGTTGAGCCCGGCCGCCGCGTGTTCGTAGTCGGCATCGGGCGCGAGCTGGCCGAGTTCTCCCAAACCCCGCACGACGTGCCGCAGGAACTCGCGCACCTCGGCGGCTTGCTGCGCCACGGCGGCCGCGAGGGCCGGGTCGAACCGGGCGCGATGCACGAACTCCAGCCAAATGCTCAGCTCCCGGGCGGTGTCGTCGCGCAGCGGCATCAGTTCGCCGAGCATCGCGAGCACCCGTTGCCGCACGTCCGGCTCCTCGGCCGCCTGGCGCACCCGCTCGCTGACCCGGTCCGAGAGCGAGCGCAGCGCGAACTCGTGCAGTTCGGCCTGAGTGCCGAAGAAGTGCCGGACCGATCCGGTGGCCAGCCCCGATTCGGCCGCCACCTTCCGCACCGATGCCTCTTCCAGCCCACCGCGGTCCAACGTCCGCCACACCGCGTCGACGATGACCCGCCGCCGCGCCTCCTGATCGATCGTGCGTACCACCGCACCAAACTAACACACCTGTGCTAGCAACAGTGGCACGCCCAACTTCGCCACAGTCGCGCGGGTCCTGTCCGAGTGAACGGACTGTTGGTCCCAATAGATTGGTCAAACGGTCCGTTCGCTCGGAGCTGGCGCCCGCTACGGAGCGGGGTTGGGTGGAGTGAACGGACTGTTGGTCCCAATAGATTGGTCAAACGGTCCGTTCGCTCAAGGTCGGGGGCGGGGCGGCGCCGGGGGGGGAGGGGAGCCGGCGCCGCCCCGGTTCAGGCGGCCGTCCTGGGAGGGGTGGTCGGCCACCGGATCTCGCCCGGTTGGGCCGGGCGTTCGGGGGAGGGTGGTTTCCGCGCCATGTCGGGGGATTCTTCAGCGGCGCGGACGCAGGCTCGGCATCGGGACTCGGTGGCGGGCGGGTTCTCGGCCAGCCGCCGATGCACCGGTCCGGTGACGAAATGCCCGCATGCGCAAGGCGCTCGGAACGTCTCGAACCACTCCGGGACGAGGTGCCATGCCGACTCCAGCACCGAAGTCATCCACGTCCATCCGCGCGCAGTCATCGGGAATCCCCGCCTTCGTGGAACTTCTCGCACCGCGTGGCGTCTTCCGGCCCGAGGTACACCTGCGAGCAGTGGAAGCAGGTTCGCAATTTC
>NZ_JAFRFW010000941.1:0-2417 GCF_017434145.1 Saccharopolyspora sp.
CGGCGACAGCGCGGCGACCGCGGCTCTGTGCGGCAGCCTGCTCGGCGCGGCGCGCGGGGCCGATGCGGTACCGCAGCGATGGCTGGACGAGCTCGAGCTCGGCGATCTGCTGGCGGAACTGCTCGCCGACGCCAGGCGCGCCGAGGAAGAACTCGTCGAGGGCGGGCCGGTACCGGAATGGGCGCAGCGGTACACCGGATAGCGTTGCACAGGTGACGGACGCGAGGGGCTCTGGCGGGCTCACCGATGCGGAACGGGCGTTGCTGGCCGCGTACCGGCAACGGCGCCGGACCGCCCCGCCTTCCGGAACGAGCCCAGCCTCCGGAACCGCCCCGCCCGACGCCGACGAGCGGCTGCTGCTCCAGCGGTGGAGCTGGTGGCGGGACCGGCCGCTGTCCCGGCCACCGTGGTTCGCCGCGCTGCGCCAGCGGATCGTCGAACCCGAGCCGCCCACGCCCGCGACCGGGCTGGCCGGCCCGGACGGCTACCTGCCGGAGGCCGCGAGCCGGTTCGCCGGGATGCTGCTCGGCGCGGCCGCGGCCGAACACACCGTGCTCGGCAGACTCGGTGAGCGCACCACCTCGGTGCTGTTCGCGTTGGAAGGGCTGATCCGCGCGCACACCGCGTTGCGCGTGCACGGCACCGCCTCCCCCACCTCTTCCGTCCTCAGTGGACTGCAACGGTGGCTGCACACTCGCGGAATCGCTTGGCAGGACTGCGTTCCCGCGCCCGGCGGCGAACCGGACGGCTGGCTGGTGGGCAGGCCGGAGCTGCATTCCGCCGCCGTCGACGAGCCCGCGCTGCTGACCGCGCTGACCCGCATCGCCGCCGGGAGCAAACCTTCGCCGCACGCAGCGGGCGCCACCGCGGTGCCGATCGGAGCGGTCGCGGCGCTGTGGTCGGCCGATGACGGGTTCGACCTCGGCAGGGAACTGGCGGCGTTATCCCACGGCCACCCCGACGGGAACCGCCCGGCCGGTGCGACGGGCGCGGCGATTTCCCTGCTGTTGCGGGGAATTCCGCTCGCCGAAGCGCTGCCCGGTGCGCTGGCCCGCTGGCAGCCCGCCGAATCCCGGCCCGCGCTGCTGGACCGCGCGCTGCACCTCGGCTCGACCAGCCCGATCGGTTTCGTCGCCCGGCGGGACCAACTGGACGCGATGAGCGGCGGACGCAGCGGCGTGCAAGCGCTCGCGGTCGCGTTGCGCATCTGCGCGGCCTGCCCCGACGACTTCACCAAGGCCATCGAGTCAGCGAGCGAGCACTCCGGGGACGTCGGCACGACCGCCGTGTTGTGCGGTCAGCTGCTCGGCGCCGCGCACGGACCGACCGCGATTCCTCCGGAGCTGGCCGCGGAATCGCCCGCGTGGACGGTGCTCGAGCAGCTCGCCGAGGACGCCGCCGCGGAGTTCGGGCCCTACCCGGACGAGTCCGACGACTGGTTCGCCCGCTACCCGGTCGGCGACCCCGACGGCCGACCCGATCAGCGCAACAGCATCACCGCAGTGCCCAGGCTGGCCGCCTCGCGCGACCGGTTCCTCGGCGCGGTGCTGGGCTGCGCGATCGGCGAAGCGCTCGGCGGCCCCGTCGCGGGCGAGAGCTGGGACCAGATCCAGGATCGGCACGGCGAACGCGGCCTGCGCGATTACGTGCCCGCCGGGCACCCGGCCGGGCGGCTCGGCAGCGACACGCAACTGCTGCTGTTCTCCCTGGAAGGCACCATCCGCGCCGGTGTGCGCCGCCGCGACCACGACATCGCCGACCCGTCCCGGCACATCCAGCACGCCTACCAGCGCTGGCTGCACACCCAGCACCTGAGCTGGAGCCGCGCCGCGGGCGAATTCCTCGAGCGCACCGGCGAACCGGACGGGTGGCTGGTCGGGCACCGCGCGCTGTTCCAGACCCGCAACCCCGGGCGCACGATGATGCGCACGCTCATCGCCTTCGCCAAGGGACAGCAACGGATGGGCACGCCGCAGCACCCGGTCAGCGACTCGAAGGGCAGCACAGCGGTGATGCGCGCGGTGCCCGCCGCGCTGTGGAGCGAGAACCCGTCCGAAGTGTTCCGCGTCGGGCAGAACACCGCGGCGCTGACCCACGGCGACCCCGTGGCGCACCTGAGCGCCGGGACGCTCGCATTCCTGGTTTCGCGCCTGATGGCCGGTCAGGACCTCAACACCGCCGTGGAGGAGGCGTCCGCGGAACTGCGGAACCACCCCGGGCACGAAGAAGTCGCCGCCCGGTTGTCGGCGGCGGTGCACTACGCCCGCTCCGCGGGAACCACGCCGACGCACTTGGAAACCGGCATCGGAACCGGCTGGACCGCGGCGGACGCGCTCGGCATCGGGCTGTACGCGGCGCTGGTCGCGGACGGCGACTTCGACGCCGCGCTGCCGCTGGCGGTGAACCACTCCGGCAAC
>NZ_JAFRFW010000942.1:0-3459 GCF_017434145.1 Saccharopolyspora sp.
AGCGCGGTGCTGCTGGTCACCCACCAGCCCGCGGTGGCGGCCTACGCCGACCGCGAGGTCACCATCCACGACGGCAGCACCGCCGTCGACGGATGAGCCGCCCGCCCGCGCCCCGCGGCGCACCGCAGATCGCTAAGGTGACCGGCGGCCGGACAACGGCAGGTGACAACGAGCCGCCCGGAAGCAGCGGAAGCGGCGACGTCGAGGGGACGTGCTGATGAGCGGGCTGCGCAACCGGGCAGCCGATTTCGTGCTGGGGGTCCGCCTGGTCCTCGGCGACCGCGACGCGCCGTGGGGCCGGCTGGTGCTGATGGCGGTGGGGATCGCCCTCGGGACCGCGGTGCTGCTGGGAGGCATCACGGTGCCCAATGCGGTGTCCACCTTGCACGAACGCGTCTCGGGCAGGCAGATGCCCGCGTTGGGGGACCGTTCGCCGGGGTCGGTCTCGATGCTGGGGGAGACCGTCCAGGAGAACTTCTACGACGAATCGGTCACCGGCACGAAGCTGCAACAGCTGCGCCCGGACGCTCCGGCGCCACCCGGCGTGGACCGGATCCCGGCGCCCGGCGAGCTGGTCGTGTCCCCGGCACTGCGGCACATCCTGGAAAGCCCCGAAGGTGCCTCGCTGCGAGCGCGGATGCCGGGACACGTGGTCGGCGTGATCGGCCCGGAGGGACTGGGCGGCGAGCAGGAGCTGCTCTACTACTCCGGGACCGACCGGATCAGCCCGAACGGCTCGGTCAAGGCGATCACCGACCACTTCGGCGAGCAGCCGGACCGCAGTGACGCGTCCCATGCCACCTGGGTACTGATATCGCTTGGCGTTTGCGTGCTGCTGCTGCCGGTCGTGGTGTTCGTGCTGAGCACCGCACGGCTGGCCGAGGTCGCCCGGCAGCGCAGGCTCGCCGCGCTGCGGTTGATCGGGGCGGGAAAGCGGCAGGTCCGCCGCATCGCGGCCGGCGAGAACCTGGTCGGCGCGGTCATGGGTGTGCTGTTCGGCTGGACGACCTACCTGCTCGCCCGCGACATGCTCGTGCGGTACACGCCGATCACCGGGACGTACTTCCCGTCCGACCTGCAACCGGTGTGGTGGAGCGCGCTGCTGGTCACGCTCGGGGTGCCGGTGGTGACGGTGGGCATCGTGCTGCTGTCGCTGCGGAGCACGGTCATGGACCCGCTCGGAGTGGTGCGCGGCCGTCCGTCGAAGCGCAGGCGACTGTGGTGGCGCTTGGTCCCACCGGTCGTCGGCGTGGCCGGGATCGTCGCGTCCGGTGCGCTCAGCAGCACGTCGGTGGACTCGGTGTATTACACGGTGCTGCTGGGCTGTTCCATGGCGCTGTCCTTGTTGACGGTCCCGCTGCTGTTGCCGTGGCTGGTGGAGATCACCGGCGGCAAGGCCACCGGTGGGCCGGTCGCGTGGCAACTGGCGCTGCGCAGGCTCCAGGCCAACGGCGGCGCCGCGGCGCGTTCGGTCAGCACGGTCGCGGTCGTGGTCACCGGGGTCGTCGCGCTGCAGACACTGCTGGCTCCCGGGGTGAGCGGGTTATCGACGCGCGACGGCGATCGCCGGGATCTCAGCGTCAGCGGGCAGCAGCGGGAATCGGGACCGTCCGCGATGGCGGCGGCGATCGACGAGATCACCTCGTTGCCCGGTGTCGAATCCGCGGGCGGCGGGCAGTCCTTCCTGGTGCGCGGCGGCGACAACGTGTCGGTGAGCGTGGCCGATTGCGCGCGGATCGAGCGGCTCAGCCGGGTACGGGACTGCCGTGACGGTGACCTGTTCGTCGTCCGGGGCCAGCGCGACACCGCGCTTGCCCCGGGCACCACCTGGGACGTCAGTGACTCGGCGGTGAGTGCACCGGAGGGCAGGTGGAGGCTCGGGCCGATGCGCGAGCTGCCGGACGGCGCGGATCGCAATTTGGCCTCGGGCTCGGCGCTGCTGGCCACTCCGGCGGCCGCGGCCGAGGTACCGCAGCACTCGCGCAGTGCGAACATCGACGTCGACGTCGCCGCCGACGCGCCACCGCAGGTGATCGAGCAGGTACGCACCATCGCCGCGGCCTGGTTCGACGAGAGCACCGCTTATCACACCTACGGCAGCGTTTCCGGCGAAGAGCTGGCCCAGAACCTCGTCCGCTACGCGAGCTTGCTGGGCGGGCTGCTCACCGTCCTGCTGGTCGGCAGCAGTCTGCTGGTCAGCGCGGTCGAGCAGATCCAGGACGGTGCCCGGCCGATGGCTGTGCTGGGGGCGGTCGGTGCACCGCGCAGCACCTTGATGTGGTCGGCGTTCCTGCAGAACGCGGTGCCGCTGGCACTGGCGATCGGATTGGCGGTCCCGTCCGGCCTGGTGCTCGGCTGGATCACCTCGGGGGCGATGGGCGGTGACCTCGCGATCGACCTGCCCGGGATGGGGCTGGTGATCGGCGTGGCCGTGGTGCTGGTGCTGGTGGTCACCGCGTTGACGGCGTCCACGATCTCCCGGGTCCTGCGCCCGGAGGAGCTGCGCACGGGCTGAACTCCCGCCTCGATCGTCGGGGCGGCCCGCTCGCACCTCTGCATTATCGTTGTCACGATCACTTCAGCGTCAATCGAAATCAACCTTAGCGATCACGTGCGGGCGAAGATCGCGAAGGCGAGTGGCTACTTCAGCTTCCGACGGCGCAGTTCCGTGCCGATGTCCCACAACGTCCAAGCGACACCACCGATGGCGAGCACGCCCAGCAGCAACAGGACGACGGATTCGGTCATGGCAGGGCTCCCGCGTTGCGCACGGTCCGGTGTCGGCGCCGGCTCGGTACCGGAACGGACTCCTCGAAGCCTAGTGCCGCGAGCGCTGATCGCCGGGCGGCGCGATTGCTTCGTGATCTCCGGTGCCGCTCGGCTACGCCGCCCTGCCGGGTGATGCGTCGGCATGTCCGTTCTCCCGTGCGCCGCTGCGGCCCCGACCATGGCCGGATCTCCCTGGCGTCTTCGCAGGCAGCAGGAAGGAGGTGGTGCGCAGCCATGTTCCTCGTGCAGCACGCCGTGCTGGCGGAGGCGGCGACCACTCAGGGGTGGGTCGGTGTGACGACCTTGGCGGCCGGTGGCCTGCTCGGGTTCGTCGCGCTGTATCGCCGTGCCCGGGCCACACTGGCGAAGCGGCGGCGGGCGCGGCCGATGCGCAGCGGACCGCAGATCAGCGCGCTGTTCCCGCGGCAGTAGCGCCCGCCGGGCGGACAGGCGGCACACCGTGATTCGTCCAGGGGGAGTGGCGAATGACCGGCATCAGGAAAGACGGCGACCGGGCCGCGCGCCCGGACGGGCGGGACGGTACTGAGATCGACGACGCGGCGCAGCCGCGGCCCGGCGCCGAGCAGGAACCCGATTCCCGGCCTGACGAGACGACCGCGGTGGCGCGCGGGAACCCGGTGACCGCGCCGTGGCGCGTCGTGGCTCCGCCGGTCGAACCCGCCCGACGTC
>NZ_JAFRFW010000943.1:0-15118 GCF_017434145.1 Saccharopolyspora sp.
CTGGGTGCCGGCGCGCGAGGAGGCCTCGGAGGTCACGCCTTCCTCGATGTCGCCGTCGGAGGCGAGCACGAAGCTCAGGAGGTCGACCGGGCTTTCGCCGGGGGCGGCCGCGGGGTCCAGCAGGCCCCGCTCGCGGCGGGCGGCCATCGCCATGCCCACGGCGTTGGCCAGGCCCTGGCCCAGCGGGCCGGTCGTGGTCTCGACGCCGCTGGTGTGCCCGTACTCGGGGTGCCCTGGGGTTCGCGAACCCCAGGTGCGCAGCGCCTTGATGTCGTCGATCGCCAAGCCGTACCCGGCCAGGAACAGCTGCACGTACAGGGTCAGGCTCGAGTGGCCCGCCGAGAGCACGAACCGGTCCCGGCCGAGCCAGCTCGGGTCGTTCGGGTCGTGCCGCATGACGTGCTGGAACAGCGCGTAAGCGGTCGGCGCCAGGCTCATCGCGGTGCCCGGGTGGCCGCTTCCGCACTGCTGCACCGCGTCGGCGGCCAGCACGCGGGCGGTGTCGATCGCCCGCACGTCCAGGTCGGTCCAGTCGGCGGGGACGGCGGCGGTCGTCAAGCGGGTGATGTCGTCGCGCACGCGACGGTTGGCTTCGATCGCGGTCATGGACGCGCACTCCTGACGCTCGTGGTTGCTCGCGGTGCTTCGTGCGAACTTGCGGAAGTGGGACGCGGCGGCGCGCTAGGCGGGCCACAGCCGCGAGTGTTCGGGGTGGTCGTCGTCGATCAGGCGGTGTGCCAGGGCGATCGCCTCGTTCAGGTCGGCCTGGTGCAGCGCGGGCTCGGAGCGGGCGATTCCTTCGAGGAAGTTGGACAGCCCTTCCGCCGCTGCGGGGGACACGCTGTCGTCGCGGCCGCCGCGCACGTATCGCCGCCGCAGCACCGCAGCTGCATCCAGCAGCAAGGAGGATTGCGCTTGCTGCAGTGCCATCTTGTTGCGCTCCACGGTATTTCCCCTTCCTCGCACGGAATTCCTTCGGCGGATGCCGCTCGTGATCACTGTTCGGGCGGTGGCGGCGCCATGGCGCGGTGCAACTCGGCCACCGCTTTCTGCTTCCCGCCCGGGTGGGAGAGCACGGCGGAGCCCGCGACGAGGAGTTCGGCACCCGCGCACCAGGCCGCCTTGGCGGTGGCGGTGGAGATCCCGCCGTCCACCTCGATCTGCACCGCGCGCCCGGAGCCGTCCACCAGCGCCCGCATCTCGGAGACCTTCTCCTCCATCGCGGGGATGTAGCGCTGCCCGCCGAAGCCCGGGTTGACGGTCATGATCACGATCTCGTCGAGGTGGTCGAGCACGTGGCGGACGAAGCCGAGCGGGGTGGACGGGTTGACCGCCACACCGGCCTGCGCCCCGAGCTCGCGGATCGCTGCGAGCGTCCGCAGCAGGTGCGGGCAGGTCTCGGCGTGCACGATGACGGTCTCGCAACCGGCCGCGACGAAGTCGGCCAGCATCGGGTCCGGGTCCTGCACCATGAGGTGGGCCTCGAACGGCAGGTCGCTGTACTTCCGGCAGGCCGCGACCACGTCCGGCCCGAACGTCATGTTGGGCACGAAGCGCCGGTCCATGACGTCCCACTGGATGCGGCCGACTCCCGCGTTGGTGAGGCTCGCGACCTCCTCGCCGAGCTGCGCGTAGTCGGCGCCCAGGACCGAACCCACGATCACCGGTTCGGCCGGCGACCACCTCGCCGCGGAATGCCGCGAGGTCGTTCCTGGCTGATCAACCATCGAGCGATCCTCCGATCACTTGTGCGGTCCACTCGTGTCCGCGTCCCGCGGAGATCGGTGGAGGCGAATCCACCCGGTCGCCGGAGATCGCCCGAACCGGTTTTCGGTCGTCCCTGCCGGAGCGGCGATGGCAGCGGTGATGTGGTGGCAGGGGTGATGTGGTGGCAGGGGCCCCGAAGAACGATCCGGCCCCTGCCACCCGCGAACTTGCTGCGTCCGGTCAGCGGATCCGGCTCTTGAGGGCCTTGGCGGCTGCGGCCGGGTCCGCCGCGCTGCGGATCGCACCGCCGGCCACCGCGACGGTCGCCCCGGCGTCCTGCACTGCGGCGATGGTCTCGGCGGTGACGCCACCGGCGATCGAGAACGGGACGCCGGCCTGGCGGCCGTCCGCGAGCAGCGTCTCGATCGTGTAGCCGGGTTTGGCCTGCTCGTCGAGCCCCGCGTGGATCTCGACGAAGGACACGCCCAGCTTCGAGACCTCGCGGATCCGGGCGACCCGGTCCGCAACGATGGTGATCATGTCGGCGACCACGTCCTTGCCGTGCTTCTCACCGGCGGCGACGGCCCCGCGCACGGTGTCGTCGTCGGCCGCGCCCATGACGGTCACCAGGTCCGCGCCCGCGGAGAACGCGAGGTCGGCCTCCAGCTCGCCGGCGTCGGCGGTCTTCATGTCGGCGAAAACGAGCTTGTTCGGGTGCGCGGCCTTGATCGCCGTGATCGCGGACAGGCCTTCGGCCTTGATCAGCGGGGTGCCCAGCTCGAGGACGTCGACGTAGTCCTCGGCCTGGTGCGCCAGCGAAAGCGCGTCGCCGAGGGTGGCGACGTCCAGTGCTACCTGCAGCTTCACGGTGCTCTCCTCGTCAGTGGTGGCGTTGCGGTTTCGGGCGCGGGTGGTCCTGCGCCGGGATCCACCACGCGGCGCGCGATGCGGTCCGCCGCATCCGGCTTTCCCGATTCCGGGCAGAATGGTGGGTGGATCACGACGTCGTGCCGCCGTTCCTCGAATCCTTCCGGCTGCTCGTTCCGGTTCTCCGCGGATTCCGCGTCGGAGTGCGAACGGGCAACGGCCTGTGACACTGCACGGATCTGTACGTCTAGTCAACCGCGGCCGAACGAATGGCAGCCGCGGCAGCACGGACGGCGCGGACGAACCTCCAAATGGTATTTCGGGGAACGCCGCAGAATGGTGTTGCGATCCGGATGAGCGCCGACGTACGATGACTGGCGCTCCTGATCGGCCGGGTGTTCCCGGAAGGCGGGACCGGCCCTCGTGGAGCAGTCGAATATCGACCCGATCGAAACGCGATCGGCGAGTTCGGGATTTCGGCCCCGCCCAGCCGCGTGACCCGGCGGTCACCGCTGTTCGCGAAGCGGCCCATTCTTTTCGGGAACAGCCGGTCGGCATCGCGCCGGGAGGCGCAGCGGCTCTCGGCCTCGGTACCGGTGGTTCGCATCGCCGCCGGGGCACCGATCGTTCCGGAAACCCCTGGGGCTGGTCAGGGCCTTGCCCGCAGATCTTCCGAAAGGAGGTGTAGCCATGGAGCCCGTTGCCCCGCAGTGGGAAACGCCCCGGTTCGTCGAGATCGGGTGCGCGGCCGAGGTGACCATGTACGTCGCCCAGGCCGAGGACTGAGCCCGCCCGCCGGTCGACGGCCGGGCGGTAACGCGGCGACCGCGGGCACCGGATTCCCGGTGCCCGCGGTGTCGCCGCAACGGGCGCGGGATTCCTGCGGTTCCCGTTTGATCGGTCCCCGAAACCGTTCGTGCGAGTCTGCCTTCTCTTCGTGTCGGCCGCGTTGACCAGACGTACAGATCCGTGCAGTCTCTCGTAGCGGGATTCGTCCGGGTCGCGATCCGGAACCCGGCGGGGTCCAGGAAAGTGCAGCCCGGCGCCGCTGCTCGGCGCTCGCGCACTGAACCGACGAATACATCCGACCGACCAGTGGAGTGTGCTCAATGACGGGTGCGGACACCGCTCACGAGAATATCGGCGAAAAGCTGAATCCGCCGCATTTCAATTACGCGACCATGGCCATCAGCACCGAGGTGGACCAGATCCGCAGGGGCGTCCAGCCCGCGGCGTGGGCACGTGCCGGTGCACTGCTGCTCACGGCGCGCGCGGTGTTCACCGTCGGCACCGGGCGCAGCGGCCTGGCGTTGCAGATGGCCGCGATGCGCTTCATGCACCTCGGGCTGGACACCCACGTCGTGGGTGAGACCACCGCGCGGGCGATCGGCTCCGGTGACGTCCTGGTGGCCGCCTCCGGCTCGGGCTCGACGGCGCGGGTGGTGCGGGCGGCCGAGACCGCGCGCGAGCAGGGCGCGAACGTGGTGGCGCTGACGACCGATCCCGGCTCGGCGCTGGCCAAGACCGCGACCGAGACGCTGGTCATCCCGGCGGCCGACAAGAAGGACTTCGACGGGACGACCTCCGCCCAGTACGCGGGCAGCCTGTTCGAGCAGTCGGTGCTGCTGCTGACCGACGCGCTGTTCCACGCCCTGTGGCGCTCCAGCGGCACCCAGGCCCGCGAGCTGTGGCGGCTGCACGCGAATCTCGAGTGACCGGCGGATTCCGCCGGCAGCGCATTCGCTCCGCGTGGCGCGCGGGCGATGTCCGATCGCCCGGCGCGCCGGTTTTCGCCGGTCCCTCCTCCGTACCGAGGCAACGACGAGCAAGGAGTCCGCGATGCAGCGCCAGCACGAGACCGCACCGCGCACCGGCATCAGCACGCTGGAGTCGGTGGCCCTGACCGCCACCCGCAGCGCGGCGGTGGCCAGCCACGCCTGGGCCGGTCGCAACGACAAGAAGGCTGCCGACGCGGCGGCCACCGAGGCCATGCGCCAAGTGCTGGCCGATGCTCCGGGCCGGGGCGCGGTGGTCATCGGGGAAGGCGAGAAGGACGAGGCCCCGATGCTGTTCAACGGCGAGACCGTGGGCAGCGGTGCGGGTCCGGACTTCGACATCGCCGTGGACCCGCTCGAGGGCACGTCGTTCTGCGCGAAGAACCTGCCTGGCTCGATGGCCACCATCGCGTTCGCCGAATCCGGGACCATGTTCTCGCCGGGGCCCGGCTTCTACATGGACAAGATCGTGGTGCCGCCGCAGGCCAACGGCGTCGTCGATCTCGCCGACACCCCGGAGCGCACCCTGCGCAAGGTCGCCGGGGCGCTCGGCAAGCAGGTCGGCGAGCTGCGCGTGGTCATCATGGACAAGCCCCGCCACCAGGAGCTGATCAAGCGGGTGCTGGAGGCGGGCGCTGCCGTGCACGCCCCGGCGGAAGGCGACGTCGGCGGAAGCCTCGAGGTGCTGCTCCCGTCCGGCTCCGCCGACCTGCTCCTCGGCGTCGGGGGCACGCCGGAGGGCGTGATGACCGCGGCGGCGGTGCGCGCCCTGGGCGGCGACATGCTCGGCCGCCTGGCCCCGCAGCGCGAAGCGGAGGCCGATGCCCTCCGCGCGGCGGGCATGGACCTCGCCCGCATCTACACCCGCGACGAGCTCGTCGGCGGCGAAGCGCTGTTCGCGGCCACCGGCGTAACCGGAGGAGCGCTGCTGAACGAGCCACGGGAATCCGGGGGCACGGTGCTCGCGGATTCCCTGCTCATCTCCAGCGGCGAGGTGCGCCGCGTCGTGCACACCACCTTCGGCGCCATGCCCCGGCCGACGTCTTGACGGCACGTGCCCGCCCCAGTGATCGATCTGCCGGCCTCGTCGTACGGCCGTCGTCGGTTAGGAGATTCGGTGAAAATGCACTTGGACAACCTGCGCGTTCGCCACCTTGGTGAGTGCCGCTACGACTCACCGTTCTGCGAAATGCTCGCGGCCAAGCGGACTTCGCCGCACTACGTGGCGGAGGGCGACCGGGTGCTGCTCGAGGACACCGTTTCGATGCTCGCCGAGCACGACCTCCCGCCGGAGGAGCTGCCGAGCTTCGAGGCGGCCGGACCCCGCCGGAAGATCTACTTCGACTCCTCCCGCGTCACGGCGGGCGTGGTGACCTGCGGCGGGCTGTGCCCGGGGCTCAACGACGTCATCCGGGGCATCGTCCAGGAACTCACCGTGCACTACGGCGTGCGGCGGATCCTCGGCTTCCGCAACGGGCTCCGCGGGCTGACGGCCGCGAACCGCGACGACACCGAGGAGCTGACACCGGATCGGGTCCGCGAGATACACAACTCCGGCGGCACCATCCTGGGCAGCTCGCGCGGCGGGCAGGAGCCCGAGGAAATGGTCGACAGCCTGGTCCTGCGCGGGGTGGACGCGCTGTTCGTCATCGGTGGTGACGGGGGGATGCGCGCCGCGACGAACCTGGCCGCGGCGATCCGCCGGCGCGGTCTGGACATCGCGGTCATCGGGGTCCCCAAGACGATCGACAACGATCTGCCCTACACCGACCAGTCCTTCGGCTTCCAGAGCGCGTTCGCGCAGGCGGCCAACTTCATCGACTCGGTCGCCATCGAGGCCGCGGCGAGTCCCGACGGCATCGGCATCGTGAAGCTGATGGGCAGGCATTCCGGTTTCATCGCCTGCTACGCCTCGCTGGCCCGCAACGCCGCCGACGTCGTGCTCATCCCCGAAGTGCCGTTCGCGCTCGAAGGGCCGGACGGCCTGTTGGCCCGGGTCGAGCGGCACGTGCGCGAGAAGGGCTTCGTGGTCGTCGTAGTGGCCGAGGGAGCGGGCCAGGAGCTGCTGCAGGAGCGCGGTCTGCTCGCCGACACCACCGACCCCTCCGGCAACGCCAGGCTGGGCGACATCGGTGCGCTGCTGCGGGAGACCATCACGGCGCACCTGATCGGGGCGGGCCTGTCGCCCACGGTGCGCTACATCGACCCGAGCTACGCCGTGCGAAGCGTGACCGCCAACGCCTACGACAGCGTCTACTGCCTGCGCCTGGCCCACGCCGCGGTGCACGCGGCCATGGCCGGGCGCACCGAGACCGCCGTGGTGCGCTGGCGGCGCCGCTTCGTGCACGTGCCGATGCCGCTGATCATCAGCCATCGCAACGAGGTCGATCCCGATGGAGATCTGTGGATGTCGGTGCTCGAGGCGACCGGTCACCTGGTTCCGAGGCACGGCTCGCACGGCCGTCCGGACGCGGAGGCGGGCCCGCAGGACTACCGGCGCAGCTGCCGGTCGTCCCGCGACCGGGACGGCGGCGCCGGCGAGCCGCGCGATGCCGAACTCCCCGGCGCCGGCCCGGTGCGGAGCTTCCGATGATGGCCGCGCTGGAGTTCGCGCTGGGGATCGCGCTGCTCGTGTACTGCGCGGAGAAGCTGATCGGCAACCTGGTCGGCGTGTCCAGCAGGTGGGTCGTCTCGCTGTTCCTGGTCGCCGTGCTGTTCACCGGGATCGAGTTCGACGACCTCGCCTACGGCATCGTGCTCAACGTCGAGGAACTGCAGCACGCGGCGCTCGGCACCGTCATCGGCACCACGATCGCGATCATGGGAATCGTGCTCGCACTGGCGGCGCTCATCGCCCCGTGCCCGGTGGACGTCCCCAAGGACTACCTCGTGCTGTTCGCTGCCGGTCCTGCGGCGATGTCGCTGTTCGCCTCGACCGGCGCGTTGACGCAGTCCATGGGCGTCGTGCTGGTGGTGCTGTTCGCGGTGTTCGTGGGCTGGATCGGCTACCGCGAGTACGCAGCGCGGCGGCCGGTGTTCCGCAACGCCGAGTTCTACGAGCAGGTCGAGAAGGCCGGTGCGGTCAGCGTCGCGACCACCTCGGAATCCGGCGCGGCCGGTGAGCGGTCGCCAGCTCGCCCGCCCGCGACGGAGCCGGGCGGCGGTGGCTTCGAGCTGCCCGGCGACCTGCGGATCGACCAGGGCTTCTTGGCAGCGAGGCAGCGGTCCCTGCCGATCAGCCTGCTGTTCGCGGTGCTGGCGCTGGCCGGCCTGATCGGAGGCGCCGCGCTCGCCGGACAGGGCACCGAAGGACTGCTGGAGACCTTGGACATCGACGGCACCGTCTTCGGCGTCACGATCGCGACGCTGGCGCTGTCGCTCGAGGACGTCTTCCTCACCGTGGAGCCCGCCCGCAGGGGCGCGCCGGAGATCGGGGTCGCCAACGTCATCGGCAGCGTCGTGTTCTCGCTGACCGGCAAGCTCGGGATCGTCCTGCTGCTCGGCGGGGACATAACGATCGGCGAGAACGTGCTGTCCTGGCACCTGCCGGTCCTGCTCGGCATGACGGTCCTGTCGGCGATCTTCCTGGCCACCGGGCGGCTGCGCCGCTGGCACGGAGGGGTGCTGCTAGCGCTCTACGCCGCCTACTTCGTCATCAGCCTGACGGCTTTCGGCGGGGTTCCACTCGACACCGACTAGGCCGTTCCGGCGAATGATCCGGTGCGGGCGAGCCGGACGGAGATCGCGGGGAAGGAGGGGCATGACCACCGCTGGTTGTCGCGAGGCCGCCGCTCGTGCGCCGTTGGTCAGCGGTCGTCGCGCTCGCCTTGTCGGCCGAATCTCCCACCACGTAATTTTCCGTTCCACGTCGGGAAGCCGGAGCGCGGGAAAAGCCGCACGGCTGCGTCCGGTTCATCGCCCGATGCGCGGTCATGAGTCGTGCGAGCACTCGGGCCGCATCGACCGGGTCCCGGAGTTCTCGGCGTTTCCGACAGGCCAGTGCGAAATCGGAGTAGTGACGCGGACCGGCTCGGAACGCGACGTGATGTGCGGTCGCACCGGCCTCGCGCGTTCCGGGGCGGTGACGGACCAAAGGCGGTCTCGGATGGCAGATGTGCACCGGCTCCGCGCCAAGACGGGCGGCGGGGGCGAGTCGACGGTTTACGGGGCGTGGGAGCGCTTCGTGCGGGGTGCGGACGACGTCCGCGGTGTGCGGCCGGAGGTGGCGCTGTCCTGGCAGCGGTGCCGCGACCAGTACCGCGTCAATCCGTATCTGGCCGAAGCTCCGGTGGCCATCACGGACGTGGACCACACGCTCGAGCACGATGTGGTCTTCGCCGAGCTCGGGTTCCGCGCGGCCTCGGTCGTCAACGAGGTGAGCGATCTCGGCGGGGTCGTGACCGTCACCGACGCCACCGGCCGGGTACTGGCCGAGTGGGGCAACAAGGACACCCGCAACTACGCCGCCGAGGCGAACCTGGCGCCGTGGTTCTCCTGGGCGGAGGGTTCCACCGGTACCAATGGCATGGGCACCGCGTTGGAGTCGCATGCGCCGGTGGTGGTCCGGGGCGCGGAGCACTGGTGCCAGGCCTTCCACGACTGGAACTGCGCGGGCGTGGCGGTGCGCGACGTGGTGACCAGCGAGCCGGTCGCGGCGGTGAACATCTCCTGCTGGCGCAGCGAGCTTCCGGAGTCCGTGGGCGCCTGGCTGAGCAACGCCGCCAGCAGGACGCAGTTCATGCTGCGGCGGCGCGCCCGGGACGCCGGTGCCGAGCTGATCGCGGCGTACGACCACGCGCGCAACCACGTTCGTGCGCGGGCGGGTGTGTCGTTGGCGGCGTTGGACCCGGCCGGGCAGGTGGTGATCGCCGACGATCGCGCGAGCGTCCTGTTAGGCGTGCCGGGTTCGACCCCAGCGGCCGACCCGGCGGCGCGCTGGAACCCGGGTCTGCCCGAGCTGGTCCGGGTGGCCCGCTACGCGGCCGAACAAGCCGCGCACACGCGGGACTGGGTCGGTTCCACCCAGATCTTCACCCACCTCGCCGACGAACCCACGCCGATCAGCATCCGGCCGGTGTTCCTGTCCGGACACCTCGTCGGCACCCTCGTCGAACTCGGGGTGTCCGACGCCGAGCAGCTCCCGCGGGCGGAAGGCGGCGCCGCCGCCTCCGACCAGGCGCAGGGGCACCGGATCGTGGCGATGCGGGACAGCCGCTTGGTGCTGCTGCGCCACCCGGAGATCTCCTTCGCCGAATCCGAGGGCAACGACGTGTGGCTGACCACCGACCAAGGCCGACTGCGAGCCGCTTCACCGGCCCTGGACAAGCTCGAGACCGAGCTGGGCGGGTCCGCTCTCCGGGTGCACCGGCAGTACGTGGTCAACATCGGCCGCATCCGCGAGGTCGAACGCGGCTTCAAAGGCGAACTTGCCCTGGTGATGGACGACGAGGCGCGGACGATGGTGCCGGTCTCCCGGCGGAACGCCCCAGCGGTGCGCCGGGCGCTGGGCATCTGAGGGCGTCACGCGCCGCTGAGAGGAGCTTCCATGCCGGAAAATCCCGATGCCGTGGCGATCAGCCGCAACTACGACCAGAGCGTTCGCCGGACCGCCGAGCGCGTGCGCAACCACCCGGCCGCCGGCGGGGACAACTGCGACTGGTGGCCGGACCGCCTCAACCTCCGAATCCTCGCCAAGCACCACCCGTCGCGGAATCCACTGGGAAGGGATTTCGACTACGCGGCGGAATTCGCCGAGCTGGACCTCGATGCGCTGGCCCGCGACATCGACGAGGTGCTGACGAGCTCGCAGGAATGGTGGCCTGCCGACTTCGGGCACTACGGGCCGCTGGTGCTGCGGATGGCTTGGCATTGCGCCGGTACCTACCGCATCGGCGACGGGCGCGGTGGGGCCTCGTCGGGCATGCAGCGCTTCGCCCCGACCAACAGCTGGCCGGACAACCGCAACCTGGACAAGGCCCGCCGGCTGCTGTGGCCGATCAAGCAGAAGTACGGCCGCAGCATCTCCTGGGCGGACCTGATGGTCTTCGCGGGCAACCGAGCGCTGGAGACCATGGGCTTGCGCACGCTCGGCTTCGCAGGCGGACGCCGGGACACCTGGGAATCCGACGCCGACGTCTACTGGGGCCCCGAGCGGACCTGGCTGGGCGATGAGCGGCACACCGGCGTGCGCGACCTGGAAGAACCGCTGGCCGCCGACGAGATGGGCCTGATCTACGTCGACCCGCAGGGACCCGCGACGCTGCCCGACCCCGTCGCCTCGGCGCGCGACATCCGCACCACGTTCGCGCGGATGGGGATGGACGACGAGGAGACCGTCGCGCTGATCGCAGGCGGGCACACCTTCGGCAAGACCCACGGTGCCGCCGACATCATGAGCAGCCTCGGCGACGAGCCCGAGGCCGCGCCGTTGGAGGACATGGGCCTGGGCTGGCGCAACCGCCACGGCACGGGCAAGGCATCGGACGCGATCTCCAGCGGCTTGGAGGGCATCTGGACCCCCACACCGACCCGGTGGGACAACTCGTTCCTGGAGACCCTGTTCGCGTACAAGTGGGACGTGGAGCTCAGCCCCGCCGGGCTGTGGCAGTGGATTCCCCGGGACGACGCGGGCGAGGGCACCGTTCCCGACCCG
The DNA here is from genome assembly GCF_017434145.1 of Saccharopolyspora sp. Classification (NCBI taxonomy): domain Bacteria; kingdom Bacillati; phylum Actinomycetota; class Actinomycetes; order Pseudonocardiales; family Pseudonocardiaceae; genus Saccharopolyspora; species Saccharopolyspora sp. Next base: position 11,002 of record NZ_JAFRFW010000943.1, read on the forward strand.
CACGACCCGGACACCCGCCGCGGCCCGACGATGCTCACCACCGATCTTGCGCTGCAGGACGACCCGGTCTACGCGCCCATCGCGCGGCGCTTCGCGGAGCACCCGGAGCAGCTCGCGGACGCCTTCGGGCGCGCATGGTTCAAGCTCACCCACATCGACATGGGCCCGATCCAGCGCTACCTCGGCCCGCTGGTTCCCGAGCAGCGGATGCTCTGGCAGGACCCGGTCCCCGCCGTCGAGCACCAGCTGGTCACGGCCGAGGGCCTCGCCGAGCTGAAAAACCGCGTGTTGGCCTCGGGCCTTTCGGTCCGGGAGCTGGTGTTCGTCGCGTGGGCCTCGGCATCGACCTATCGGGACAGCGACAAGCGCGGCGGCGCGAACGGCGCCCGCATCCGGTTGGCTCCGCAACGGGATTGGGCGGCCAACGACCCGGAAGTGCTGGCGAAGGTGCTGACCACCCTCGAGCGGATCCGCGACCTGTTCAACGCCGAGCGCGCGGAGCAGATCTCGCTGGCCGACCTGATCGTGCTCGCCGGTTGTGCCGCGGTGGAGGACGCCGCCGCACTGGCGGGCCACGACGTCCAGGTGCCGTTCGCCCCGGGACGCACCGACGCGGGCCAGGAGTGGACCGACGCGGCGGCCTTCGCCGCGCTCGAACCGAGCGCCGACGGCTTCCGCAACTACTACGGCGAGGCGAATCGGCTCCCGCAGGAGTACCAGCTCGTCGACCGGGCCAACCTGCTCACCCTCTCCGCCCCGGAGATGACCGCGCTCGTCGGCGGGCTGCGCGTGCTGGACACCAACCACCGGCATTCCCGGCTCGGCGTGCTCACCGACCGGCCGGGCCTGCTCACCAACGACTTCTTCACCAACCTCCTCGACATGGACACCGAATGGGTGCCGGACACGCCGAAACGAGGTCTGCCCGGAACCTTTCAGGGCCGCGATCGGTCCACCGGCGCGCCGCGGTGGACCGCCAGCCGAGTGGACCTGGTCTTCGGCTCGCACTCCGAACTGCGCGCGATCGCCGAGGTCTACGCCGCCGAGCAGGAGAAGTTCCTGCAGGACTTCGCGGCCGCGTGGCACAAGGTGATGAGCCTCGACCGCTTCGACCTGACCTGACGATTCGCCCGAGCACGTGCTGCGGTGAAACGCGCGGCGATTCCCACCGAGCCCGCGCGGACCACGCCGGTCCGCGCGGGCTTTCGCACGCCGGGTGAACGGAGCCCCGGAAAAGCGGCGCTTCGCCCAGCTGCCGGGAGCGCCGCAGCGGTGCTCGCGGGCCTCCGCGGCCTGCTCGGTCCGGGTTCTGACACCGATGTCGCAGCTGGAACGTTCAGGCAGCGCAAGGGATTCCGGCGGCGGCGGCCTCGCCGCGGCACCCGGCAGGCGGGTCCACTCGGTGGGAGCCGGGATCACGAGCCCGGTTGGGCGGTAGCTCATTCCGTGCGAGCGGTGCGGTGGACCGGGTCAGCGGTCGGCCCTTCCGGTGTGGTGCCCGCCACCGTAAAATTGTCGAGTACCACAGGTTAAAAGAGCGGAACTCGGTACCGGAGCCCACTCCGCGAACTCCGCTCGGCACGTCCGCGTGTTCCCGGTGGGAGGGAACGTAATTTCAGCACGCACTTCATCCGGCGGTTTCCGATGATTTCGTCCCGTGCTGTGCGACGACCCGGGAGATGCTGTTGATTCGGTGTGCGCGCACGCCGAGTGGACCTTTCCCAGTCGAACGGAATCGTCTGCGGAGGCATCGATCAAAGGGGAACGATGGGCCTGCACGTGAGGCGCACCCAGTTGCGAGCGACCCCAGGCGGGTATGAGCGGTCCGGACATGGATTCGAAATGAGGAGGTGAAGTCCAATGACGACGACGCAGGAACGCGACGACCTGCTGAACGAGCTCGGCTTGGACGCACAGAACAGCGCAGCGATCGGTCGTGTGCTGGGAACCGGCGGGATCGAGCGGGCCACCGAGCGCGCGGACGGCACGATGGAGGCCACCGTCCGGATCCGGGAGGACCAGATCGCCTGGGACCCCGCGATCCTGGTTCTGCCGCACGGTGGTGACGTCGAGCTGACCGTCATCAACGACGACCGGAACACGCACGCCTGCCTGCTGCCGAGCAACGGTGACAAGAAGTTCCTCTGGCTGCTGAACCACTCCAAGGGCAAGGCCAGGCTCAACCTCGATGGCCCCGGCTACTACTGGTACAGCTCGCCCGGCGGCAACGACGAGGGCCGCGGTTTGACCGCCGCCATCGTCGTGCTCGGCGAAGTGCCGCCGGAAGCCCGTCTCGACCGCCCCGACCAGCCGCGCCGGTAGAAAGGGACGAACTCATGACAGTCGAATACGTTGACGCCGGTGAGGCGATCGACCACGGGGCGCTGAGCGCCATTTCCGGAACCGCCCCCGCGGTGACCGACAACATCGATTACGAGCGCATCAAGAACGCGCGTTCGGAATCGCACAACTGGATCACCTACTACGGTGATTACGACGGCAAGCGGTACAGCCTGCTCGACCAGATCAACACCGAGAACGTGAAGCGCATCGGTCCGGCCTGGATCTTCCAAGCGGGCACCTCCGGGCAGATCGCGGGTGCGTCGACCTACGCCTTCGAGACCTCCCCGATGGTCGTGGACGGCGTCATGTACGTCACCGGCTGGGACGGCTGGTTCTGGGCGCTGGACGCCAAGACCGGCGAGCAGCTCTGGCGCTACAAGCACGCGGTCCCCTTCGACGTGTCGCTGTGCTGCGGCAACGTCAACCGCGGCTGCGCGATCGCCAACGGCAAGGTCTACTTCGTGACCCCGAACGCCCACCTGCTGGCGCTGGACGCCACCAACGGCAACAAGGTCTGGGAGAAGACGATCGGCGACGTGCGCGCCGGCGAGAGCGCTTCGCTCGCCCCGCTGGTCGTCAAGGACACGGTGATCACCGGTAGCGCGGGCGGCGAGTTCGGCGTGCGCGGCCACATCGACTGCTGGGACCTGGAGACCGGTCAGCAGCGCTGGCGCTGCTACACCATCCCGAAGCCGGGCGAGAAGGGCTCCGAGACCTGGCCGGACGACGGCGAGGCGTGGACCCGCGGCGGTGCGAACCACTGGGTCACCGGTACCTACGACCCGGAGACCAACCTGTACTACGCGGGCACCGGCAACCCGGCTCCCGACTTCGACGGTGCGGTCCGCGAGGGCGACAACCTCTACAGCGACAGCGTCGTCGCGGTCGACGTCGACACCGGCGAGATCAAGTGGCACTACCAGTTCACCCCGCACGACCTCTGGGACTACGACTCCACCATGGAGATGACCCTGTTCGAGCGGGACGGGAAGAAGCTGCTGGGCCACTTCGACAAGAACGGCTACTTCTTCGTGCTGGACCGCACCAACGGCGAGCTGCAGCACGTCACCCCGTACGTCGACCGGATCGACTGGGGCACCATCACCCGCGACGGCAAGGTGACCCCGCGGAAGTACCCGGACAAGGAGGGCGAACCCGTCCACTTCTACCCGGGGCCGGCCGGTGCCAAGGAGTGGACGCACGCCGCGTTCAGCCCGCGTACCGAGATGTTCTACGTGCCGGTCGCCGACGTGGGCGCCACCGCGACCCGCCGCCGTCGTGAGTTCAAGGAAGGCATGCCCTACTGGGGCGCCGCGGTCCAGGTGGACATCGACAACATGGCCGGTTCGGTCAGCGCCTTCGACTCCTACGGCGTCGAGCAGTGGCGCTGGCGCAACTCCCACCCGATGGCGGCCTCGGTGCTGGCCACCGCGGGCGACCTGGTCTTCGCGGGCACCCCGACGGGCGAGTTCCTCGCGTTGGACGCTCGCACCGGCGAGGAGCTGTGGAAGTTCCAGTGCGGCAGCGGCCACCACGGCAGCGCGACGACCTACATGGTCGACGGCAAGCAGTACGTCGCCGTGCCGGTCGGTTGGGGTGGCTGGCTCGAGGGCATCATTCCGGGAATGCTCGGCGCGGGCCACGGCAGCGCGCTGATCGTGTTCGCCCTGCCGGACTGATCGCCCCAGCAGCGGCCTCCGCGACCGTCGGCGACGGCGCGACGTGCAGCAAGGGGAACCTCCGGGCGGGGGTGCGGGCGTACGGCGCCCGCACC
>NZ_JAFRFW010000944.1:0-4934 GCF_017434145.1 Saccharopolyspora sp.
GAACACCCGCCACGACTCGGCCGCGGACGCGCGCCGCCGCGCCCGCAACAGCTGCCCTGCCGTGGGTTGCCGGCCCGTCGGTTGCTGCCCCGTGGGTTGCGGCGCCGTCACGAGGCACGCACCCGCGGGTCCAGGACCCGGTAGAGCAGGTCCGCCACCACGTTCATCACGATCACACTCCCCGCCAGCACGATGAATGTGCCTTGCAGCAACGGCAGATCCGGCACCTTCAGCGCCTCGTAGGTCAGCAGGCCGAGCCCGGGCCACGAGAACACCGTCTCCACGGTGATCGCCCCGCCCACGACCAGGCCCAGGTGCAGGAAGATCAGCGTCACCGTCGGCAGCATCGCGTTCGGCACCGCGTGCCTGCGCCGCACCAGGTCTTCGCGCAGGCCCTTCGCGCGCGCGGTGGTCAGGTAATCCGCGCCCATTTCCTCCAGCAGCGAGGACCGCATCACCATCAGGTATTGCGCGTAGACCACCGCGACCATCGTCGACGCGGGCAGCACCAGGTGCCGCGCCACGTCCAGCACCTGCGCGGGCAGCTCCGGCGGCGTGTCCGGCGAGTTGATCCCGCCGACCGGGAACAGCCCGGGAATCGGCCCGACCCCGACGCCGAAGACCATCAGCACGATCAGCCCGAACCAGAACGTCGGCACCGACCAGAACGTCAACGCCACCGAGGTCGAGATCTTGTCGAACTTCCCGCCCTGGCGCCACGCCGCCCGCGTGCCCATCCACAGCCCGAGCACCACCGCCAGCACCGTCGCGGTGCCGACCAGCAGCACCGTCGGCCAGAACCGCTCCGCGATGAGGTCGGCCACCGGGCGGCTGTAGGTGTAGGAGGTGCCCAGGTCACCGCGCAGCAGCGCGCCGAGGAAGTCCAGGAACTGCTTCCACAGCGGCTGATCCAGCCCGAAGCGGTGCCGCAACTGCTGGATCTGCTCGCCGGAGACCGCCGCGCCGCGGGTCATCGTGCGCACCGGATCACCGGGCATCACCCGGAACAGGAAGAACCCGAGCACCGCCACCAGGAACAGGCTCAGCAGCCCGCCACCGAGCTTGCCCGCGGCGTAGCGCAGCCAGCCGCCGGAGCCGGTCGCGGCGTCCTCGGTCGCCGGTTCCTCGGCCGGGCGTGGTTGGTGCTGCGTCACCGGATCGGCCATCGCGTCACTCCCGTTCGTCCATGGTGGCCCGCCGGTGGCGCGCCACCAGCAGGATCACCACTCCGCCGACGACCACGATCCCGAGCAGCACCAGCCCGATCCGCCCGTAGTCCGGGGGATCCGAGGCGTGCTCGGCCCTCGGCGTCGGCTGGGCGCCGTAGTAGCCCCAGTAGCCCTGCTGCCCGGTGATCACGCCCCCGTTCGCGGGCTGGGTGGTGAACCCGCTGAAGCGGTCGGAGCGGTACGCCTCCAGCGAGTTCTGGTAGTACAGCACCGATGCGCTCGCCTGGTCGTAGAACCGCCGCTGCGCCTGCTTGACCAGGTCGATGCGCTTGGCCGGGTCGAACTCGCCGAGCTGGCGGGCGTAGCGGTCGTCGTAGACCGGGTCGCACAGGAACGAGTCCGGCGTGCCACCGCCGTCCGGGCTGGGCCGGGAGCCGCAGGTCTGCAGCCGCAGCACGTAGTCCGGGTCCGGGTTCGCCGACCAGCCGGACATCGCCAGGTCGAAGTCACCCCCGGTGGTGCGGTCGTTGACCTGGTTGTCCGAGACCGGATCCAGCTGCACCGCGATGCCGATGTCGGCCAGCCACTGCTTGACGAACTCGCCCACCTGCGCATCCGCCGAGGTGCTCGCGTGCAGCATGAACTCGAAGTTCAGCGGCTCGCCCTGCGGCGTGCGGCGGATTCCGTCCGGCCCGCGCAGGTAGCCTGCGGCGTCCAGCTCCCGGTTCGCCGCGGCCGGGTCGAACCCGCGCGGCCGCGGCGGCTTCCAGTGGTAGTCGTCAAAGATCGGCGGCAGGTACCCGCCACCGACCTGGCCGTATCCGTTGAGCACCCGGTCGATCAGCTTCGGCTTGTCGATGGCCTTGTCGACAGCGCGGCGCACCCGCACGTCGGTCAGCGCCGGATGCCCGCTGCCGATCGGCTGCCCTTCGCTTTTGATGGCGCCCGGGTTGATCAGCATCTCGGAGAACCGGCGCCCCTGGCCCTTGACCTGCTGGATGTCGCGCTGCCCGGCCAGCGCTTCGAACTGCGTGGGAGTGAGCTGCTGCGCGACGTCGATCTCGCCCTTGCGCAGCGCCTGCACCGCGGCGTCGGTGTTCTTGAACTGCACGAACCGCAGCTCGCCGATCTTCGCCGGGCCGCGCCAGAAGTCCGGATTGGCCCGCAGCGCGGCGTAGCGCTCCGGCTCGTACTCGGTGAGCTGGAACGGACCCGACCCGACCACCGGCATCCGGTCGTTCGGGTAGGAGGTCAGGTCGGGGATCTTCGACCACACGTGCGCGGGCACGATCGGCGCGTCGATGGCCAGCATCGTCGTCTGCGGGGTCTTGGTGCGGATCACCAGCGTGCCGTCGTCCGGCGCGGACACCGACTGGAAGTTCTCCACGAAGTTGCCGTTCGCGGTGGCCGCCGTGGGGTCCCGCATCATCCGGTCGTAGGTGTAGGCGGCGTCGCGCGCGGTCACCGGCAGCCCGTCGGTCCAGCGCACCCCTGGGCGGATCTTGAAGGTCCAGGTCAGCTTGTCCGGGGAGGTCGACCACGACTCCGCCAGCTCCGGTTCCGGCGCGAAGTCCCGCGGGTCGTACGTGGTCAGCGTCGGGTAGATCAACCGGAACAGGTCGGTCGACGCCAGCGAGTAGCCCAGGAACGGGTTCAGCGAGTCGATCTGCTGCGCCGTTCCGACCCGCAACGTCGCCGCGCGGGCGGGCGCATCCGCCGGTTGCGCGCCTGCCGCCGCCGGAACGGCGAAACCGGCCAGCACGGCCAGCAGAACCACGATTCTTCGAGCCACGAGGACCTCCTCTTCTCCCGAAGTGAGAAAAAAGAACCATCCTCGACGGCTTCTCGTCAATAGTTCACAAGAGCTTGCGCCGAATGGCTAACCCAATGTGTACCGAACAGTTACCGAACCCGTCCGGTAATCCCGTGACCTGCGATCACGTCTCGCCCCACCGGGCTTGCTGCCATTGCAGCGCCTCCGGCCGGGAACCGTCCGCGACGTACTCCAGAAGGCCCGCGCGCAGCTCCCGGACTGCCAGCACCGACTCGCGCGGGAACAGCAGCGCGCTGCCCACGTCGAAGCGCAGCTTCGGCGGCTCGGCGAACGGTTCCGGGTTGCGGGTGTGCCAGGACGTGAGCTCGCCGTCCTCGGATTCCTCGGTGTAGTTGACCACCCCGACCTCGGCTTCGCCGTCGGTCACGACCCGCACGCTCTGGTACGGCCCCGGGATGTCGTCGCTCTCGTAGGGGCGGTCCCAAACGTAGAGGTGGCTGGCGCGGCCCGCGGTGCCCGGCCGCAGCACCTTCTCCACCAGCCCGGCCTTGTCCTCGGAGGTGTGCGCGTAGTGCCGCTCGCCGTCGACCACCGCCGTCGCCACCGAGACGCCGAGCTCGGAATTCCGCGCGCCCACCGCCTCGGAACGCAGTGCGTCCAGGCATTCCCTCGCCTCGCGCAACGCCTTGATCGCCGCGCCCTGGTGCAGCACCAGGTCGCCCCAGTAGGCGTGACCGTGGACCTTGTTGAGGTCGCCGTAGACCGCGTTGGTGGACTCGATCAGCTTGTCCAGCACGTCCAGCGGAACGTCGGCGAGGCGGGCGAACACCACCGCCAGCGGATCGACCGGGCCGTCTTGCAGCGGCGGATTCGACATGCCTTCGTTGCACCCCACGCAGTCGATAGCTGTACTCGCCTGGAAACGCCGTCGGCCAATGATGCCAACCCGCCGGTTCACGACGTACGGCGCCTACCGCGCAACGGACACTACCTCGCGTGATCTTGCGGTCGCGCAGCGCGGCCCCCGAGCCGATGTGTGCGGCGGAAACGCAGCTGACGCGCGGCAGCAGGCAGGTTTTCGGTCAGCAGCGCAACGCGGCGCGGGGGCAGCACCGAGCGCGCATTTCACCCGAACCGCGCAGCGCTCAGCTCGCCTGCCCGCGCAACAACCCTTCCGCCGGCTCCGCGTCCGCGGCCATGTCCAGCAGCGACCGCCCGAGCGCGTCCGGGTCGTCGAAGCCGATCCGGCCCACCACGTCGTCCGGCAGGCTCAGCATCGTCATCGCCACGCCCAGCATCCCGGCGTCGAGCAAACCCGCGCCGCGCGCCGGGATCGGCTCGCCGACCGCTGCGTGCAGGTGCACCGCCGAATCCACCCCGGCCAGCGTGATCTCCCCCAGCGCCGAGCGGACCTGCGGATTGCGCACCCCTTCCAGGTGCAGCTCGAACAGCGCGAGGAATTGGGACCGGGCCGTGGTCACCATCCGCTGCAGCATCGCCAGGTACAGCGCGGTGACGTCGCCCTGCGCGACCCCGTCGGGCAACTGCTCGCGCAACCGGCGCATGGCCGCGGTCTGCTGGTCGGCGACCCGGCGGCCGATCGCGGCGAACAGGGCTTCCCGGGTGGCGTGGTAGTTCTTCGTGGTCCCCTCCGGGAACCCGGCCTCCCGGTCGATGGCCCGGTGCGTGAGCCCGCGCCCCCCTTCGCGCGCCAACACCTCGACTGCTGCGTCGGCGAGCACGGCGCGGCGATTGCTGCGCTGCGACATGCGACCCCTGCTGATCTGTCCCGTTGACCTTGTCGGACGCCGACCGGTTCGCGAATCGGCACGTCCGGCCCCTCGAAGCGATCATTGTAGACCCGCGTTGATCACACCCGCGCGATCAGCACGCCGAGCGGCGCGGAATCGACGTGCTTGCCGCGCACCGCCGAACAGGTATAGACCAGCGGTGTTCGCGCCATCGACCCGAGGAGCAGTGCCCATGTCCGA
>NZ_JAFRFW010000945.1:0-1657 GCF_017434145.1 Saccharopolyspora sp.
CCGGCGTCGATGCCGAGGTCAGCGGCGTGCCCGTGGAGGTACTGGAACGCGAGCACGCTGCCGTCGCGCGCCGCCGGGTAAGGGTGCTCGGGCGCCAATTCGTATTCGTAGGAGACGATGCGGATGCCGGTCGCCGCGGCCCGGGCGGACAGCAAAGCGTCGTTGACCAGCTCCCGCGCGCTGCCGAAGGCGAACCCGCCGCCGTGCAGGAACAACTGGGTCGGCACCACGGCACCTGCATTCGGCGGTTCGTAAACCCGGCCGAAGGATTCGCCGCCAGCCGTCGGCAAAGGGATCTCGGTGATCTGCACCGCGGGGTCGACCGGCAACGCGGTCCGCCGGGCCAGTCGGTCGCCGAGCAGCACCGCGGCCCGGCGTTGCTGGTCGAAGGGCATCGGGGCTGCAGTTTCGTCCGGCTCGTCCAGCATGCCCAGCGAGCTGCGGACCTCGCGTTCTTGGCGCAGCCAGTCGACGACGCCGGCTTCCAGCCCGGAAATGGTTTCGGTATCCACAGCGATCCCCTCATCGAAGTTCTTCGATCGAAGTCAACTATACGACTCCGATTCCGGCTTGGCAACGGTCCCGGGAAGACCGCGCTCCTCTAGACTGGGCTTATGCAGAGCACTCCGAGAGCGACGATCTACAGCGTTGCCTCGCGGGCGAACGTGAGCATTTCCACGGTTTCGCTCGCCATCAACCACCCGCACCGGGTGAGTCCGGAGACCCGGCGGAAAGTAGCCGAGGCAGCGGAGGCGGAAGGCTACCGGTCCGGGGCGCACCCGGCACGCACCGGCAGCCGCCGGATCGTGGCGGCGGCACCGTTCTCCGCGTGGCCCAGCTACTACGAACGGCTCAACGGGCTGCTGGCGCGCTGCACCGCGGCCGGCGTCGAAGTAGTGATCCACGACCTGCCGTCGACGAACACGCTTGAAGCCCCGATCCTCGACGCCTTGCCGATCCGCGGCGACCTCGACGGCGTCGTGGTGATGGGCACTCCGCTCTCCGAAAAAGCGGAAGACGCCGTGCTCCGGAACGGGTTCCCCACCGTGATCCTGGACGCGGAAAGCCCCCGGTTGCCGTGCGTGCGTTTCGACGATGTGCACGGCGGCCGGTTGGTCGGCGAGCACCTGGCCCGGCTGGGCCACCGCGAAGTGCTGTTCGCGCACGAGGGCACAGTCTCGTTCGACTACGCTTCCGCGGGAATCCTGCGCTCGCAAGGGGTCGGTGAAGCCTTGCAGCGGCATGGTGGTTCACTGACTCTGGTCGACGTGACCGCGGGCGAGTTGCCGCAGGCCCTGGAACGCGGCCGGGCCACCGCGATCGCGGCCAACAACGACGACGTCGCCGTGCGGGTTCTGGACGTGCTGCGGGCTCAGGGGTTGTCGGTGCCCCGAGACATCTCGCTCTCCGGGTTCGACGGCGGCCGCGTTGCCGAGGCGCTTTCACTCACCACGGTCGCCGAGCCGTTCCGGGACTCCGGCGAAGCCGCCGCCGATTTGCTCCTGGCCCTGCTCGACGGCCGGGCGCCGACCGTGAGCACGGTGATGCTGGTCGGAGCCCTGCGGACCGGCCGGACGACCGCGGCCCTGGCCTAGCCCTTCCGAGCCAGCCCCGTTTTCGCCGCAGCCCAACTTTCACGCCAGCCCAACTTTCACGC
>NZ_JAFRFW010000946.1:0-2225 GCF_017434145.1 Saccharopolyspora sp.
GACGACTGGGCGCGGGACAACCTGCTGGCCTACCTGGCCGAGCAGCGGCAGGCGACGCGGCACGTGCCGGACGACCGGACGATCGTGGTGGAGCGGTTCCGCGACGAGCTGGGCGACTGGCGGATGGTGGTGCACTCGCCGTTCGGCGCGCAGGTGAACGGCCCGTGGGCGCTGGCGGTCGGCGCGCGGTTGCGCGAGCGGCGGGGCATCGATCCGCAGGTTGCGTCCTCGGACGACGGCATCGTGGTGCGGCTGGCGGACGCGCTGGACGAGTCCGGGGCGGACGTGCTGCCGAGCGCGGAGGACGTGCTGCTGTCCCCGGACGAGGTGCAGCAGGTGGTGACCGACGAGGTCGGTGGCTCGGCGTTGTTCGCGGCGCGGTTCCGCGAGTGCGCGGCGCGGGCGTTGTTGTTGCCGCGGCGGGATCCGCGCAAGCGCTCGCCGTTGTGGCAGCAGCGGCAGCGGGCGGCGCAGCTGCTGTCGGTGGCCGCGCAGTACGAGCAGTTTCCCATCGTGCTGGAGGCGATGCGGGAGTGCTTGCAGGACGTTTACGACGTGCCGGGGCTCACGGAGCTGATGTCGCAGGTCGCCGCCCGCAAGGTGCGGGTGGTGGAGGTGGAGACGCAGTCGCCGTCGCCGTTCGCGCGCAATCTGCTGTTCGGCTACATCGGCATGTTCCTGTACGAGACGGATGCGCCGTTGGCGGAGCGGCGGTCGGCGGCGTTGAGCCTGGATTCGACGTTGCTGGCGGAGCTGCTGGGTTCGGAGGCGCTGCGGGAGCTGCTGGATCCGGACGTGGTCGTGGAGGTCGAGTCGCAGCTGCAGCGGCTCGATCCGGAGCGCCGCGCCAAGGACGTCGAGTCCGCTGCGGACCTACTGCGGTTCCTGGGTGATCTGTCCACTGCGGAGGCTCAGGAGCGCGGTGTCCAGCCGGAGTGGCTGGAGCAGCCGCGGGCGCAGCGCCGGGTGCTGGCGGTGCGGATCGCCGGTGAGCAGCGGTGGATCGCGATCGAGGACGCAGGCAAGGTGCGCGACGCGCTGGGCGTGGCGTTGCCGGTCGGGGTACCGGAGGCGTTCACCGAGCCGGTCGCGGATCCGTTGGGGGAGCTGCTGATCCGGTACGCGCGGTGCCGCGGCCCGTTCACCGCGGAGTCGGCGGCGCGGCGATTCGGCCTCGGTGTCGCGGTGGTGCACGGCGTGCTGGACCGGCTGACCGGTTCCGGACGGTTGGTCAGCGGTGAGCTGCGGCCGTTGGAAGCCGGCGGCGGGCGCGGTGTCGAGTACTGCGACGCGGAGGTCTTGCGGCGGCTGCGGCGGGCATCGCTGGCACGGTTGCGGGCCGAGGTGGAGCCGGTCGAGCCGGCGGCGCTGGGGCGGTTTCTGCCCGCATGGCACGGGGTCGGTGCCCGGCTGCGTTCCGCGCCGACGGTGGATGACGTGTACTCGGTGGTGGAGCAGCTCGCGGGTGCGCCGGTTCCGGCCAGTGCGCTGGAGTCGTTGGTGCTGCCTGCTCGGTTGCCGGGTTATTCACCCGCGTTGCTGGATGAACTCACTTCGACCGGTGAGGTCACGTGGGTCGGTTCCGGCGCGTTGGCCGGGGGTGACGGATGGATCGCGCTGGCGCCGACGGATGTCGCGGATCTGTTGTTGCCGGATCTGCCGGAGGACGCGCAGCGCACTCCGCTGCACGAAGCGTTGTTGTCCACTTTGGAGGGTGGCGCGCAGTTCTTCCGCGCGCTGGCCGATCGGGCGGCGGCGCTGCTGGTGGAGCGCGGGGAGGAGGCTCCGGCCGACGACGCTGTGATCACGGCGTTGTGGGACCTGGTGTGGTCGGGTGCGGCCACCAACGACACGTTGGCTCCGTTGCGCGCGGTGGTGTCCGGGAAGGGAGCGGCGCACAAGCCGCGGCGCAACGCGCCGCGCGGACGATATGCGCGGTTGCGTGCGGGTCGGCCGTCGATGCCCAGCCGCAGCGGTCCGCCCACGGTCTCCGGCCGGTGGTCGCTGGCTCCTTCCCCGGCGGCGGAGCCGACGAAGCGGGCGCACGCGCGGGCGGAGTCGTTCTTGGAGCGGCACGGCGTGCTGACCCGGGGCGCGTTGGAAACCGAACGGGTCAGCGGCGGTTTTTCCGCGGTGTACAAGGTGTTGCGGGCGATGGAGGAGTCCGGGCGTTGCCGCCGCGGCTACGTGGTCGAGGGCCTCGGCGCGGCGCAGTTCGCGGTGCC
>NZ_JAFRFW010000947.1:0-2061 GCF_017434145.1 Saccharopolyspora sp.
CAGCAGCACCAGCAGCGGCAGGTCCTCCGCGCGCCGCAGCAGGAAAGCCAGCCACCGCAACGAATTCTCGTCGCACCACTGCACGTCGTCCACGGCCAGCACCAGCAACCCGTCGGCGGTGAGTCCTGCGACGAGCCAGTGCAACCCGTGCAGCACGGCGTAGGTGCTGCTCGGCGCGGGGGCGAGGCCGTCCGGCTGCAGCGCGGGCAGCGCGAGCCGGGCGCTGCCCCGCAACGCATCCGGCCGGGGCGCATCGGGCTGCGTTGCCTCGAGCCGGGGTGCATCGGTCTGCAGTGCTTCGGGCCGCGATGCATCAGTCCGAAGTGCGTCGGCGCCGGGTGCGTCGGCCCGGGTTGCATCAGCCCGGGATGCATCGGCCCGGGATGCATCGGCGGAGTCTTCGGCCGCGGTGCCGAATCCCAACGGCTGGAACAAATCGCGCACCGCGCCGTAAGCTCCCGACCCCGCATCCGGGCAGCGGGCGCGCAACGTGCGCGCGGCGACCGGCGCCAGCCGTCCGAGCGCGGCGTGCAGCAGCCCGGTCTTGCCGATGCCCGCGGGCCCGCGCAGCAGAACCGCCCGGCCGGAACCGCTCCCGGCTTGCTCCGCGATCCCGGTCAGCAGCTCCAGCTCGTCGTCCCGGCCGAACAATTCGGCAGGCCCGGCCCGGTCCGCACGGGCTCGTCCCGGGATGTTCCGGTGCCGTTGCTCGGCGTACATCGCACTGCTCCTGATCTCGGTGCGGCGGGAGGTTACCGGCGGTACACAGCGCGGCACAACGACGACCGGACCGCGGCACCGGCAAGGCATGAATTTCCCCGGTATATTCCGAGATTCTTGCTGAATCCTTTCCGGTGATCTTTTCACAGTCCGCACACGTCCGATCACTTTCCGTATAGCATCGCCCGGTGCCCGGAGAGGAGATCCCGCCGGAATTCTGGCGTTGCCCGCAGGTCCGCGACGCCTTGGCGGCCCACGACATCGGCTCGGTCTACCGCGCGCTGCGCACGCACGGCGTGCCGCAGATCCGCATCGCGGCGCTGACCGGGCAAGCCCAGAGCGAAGTCAGCGAAGTGCTCAGCGGCCGCGCGGTGCGCAGCTACGACCTGTTGTCCCGCATCGCCGAGGGACTCGGCGTGCCGCGCGGCTGGATGGGCCTCGCCTACGCCGGAGGTGACGAGCAGGCACCCGACGCGGAAGAAGAGGAGGAACAGGTGAAACGACGGAGTTTCCTGTCCTACGCGGGCTCCGTGGTGGTCGGTGGGCAAACCGACGCCGGCCCGCCGGGCGTGCGCGACCTCACCGCGCACAGCGCTGCGCCGACCAGGGTGGGCGCTTCGGACCTCGCCGCGATGCAGCGGATGATCACCGAGCTGCGCACGCTGGATCAGCGCTACGGCGGCGTCGGCCAGTACGGCACGATCGCCGCGTCGGCCCGGCAGGCCGAGGCGATGCGCGAGGCGTGCATGTCCGAGCAGGTACGCGCGGGCCTGATGGCCATGCTGTGCAACCTGCACGCCACCGCGGGCTGGATCGCGGCGGAGAACGGGTTGTTGCAAGCCGCGCACGGGCACTACGGGCGCGCGCTGTCGTTCGGCCGGGAAGGCACGGATCCGCTGGCGATCTCCCGCGCGCTCTACGCCGCCGGGCGCACCGAGCTGCACTTCGGCGATGCCGAGTCGGCGTTGAAGCTGTTCCAGCTCGGTTCGCTGCGCACCGACTCGTCACCGCTGGTGAGTTCGGTGCTGCAGCTCAACTGCGCGTGGGCGGCCGCGTTCGGGCAGCGCAAGAACACCGTGCAGCGCGCACTGGAGCAGGGCCGCAGCCAGCACGCGGCCGCGTCGATCGACGACGACTACCCGCTGCTGCGGTGGTTCCGCGAAGCCGACCTGCTGGGCATGACCGGGTCGGTGCAGCTGGCGATGGGTGATCACGAAGGCGCCGCGGGGAACCTCTCGCGCGCGGTGGCCGCCCGCGCTCCGGGCGAGGTGCGTTCCACCGTGTTCGAGCTGGCGAGCCTCGGGGAGGCCAAGTTCGCGCTCGGCGACCACGCCGCCGGTC
>NZ_JAFRFW010000948.1:0-6599 GCF_017434145.1 Saccharopolyspora sp.
CTGGCCAGGAACTGGGCGGCGCCGGGCGGGGTGCGCAGCACGGTGAGGTTGCCGGAGCCGTCGGCGGAGACCAGCAGCTCGGCGAGCAACCTGCTCAGCCGCGAGGTGCCGCCCTGCACCCCGCGCACCGGGCTGCCGTCCTCCGGGATGACGTAGACGGCGGCGCCGCCGTCCGGTCCGCGCAGCTTCACCGCGCCGAGCTCGTCGAGGTCCCGGGACAGCGTGGCCTGGGTGACCTCGATGCCGTCCCCGGCCAGCAGCCGGGCCAGTTCGGTCTGGCTGCGTATCCCCATCGACGATACGAGTTCGACGATGCGGGCCTGCCGGGCCGCCCTGGTGCTCATGGCCGCCGCACCAGCCAGCTCAGCAGGGCCTTCTGCGCGTGCAGCCGGTTCTCCGCCTCGTCGAATACCGCGCTGGCCGGGCCGTCGAGGACTTCGTCGGTGATCTCCCAGCCGCGGTGCGCGGGCAGGCAGTGCAGCACGGTGGTCTCGACGCCGGTTGCGCCGAGCAGGTCGGTGTTGACCTGGAACGGGCGGAACGGGCTCACCCGGTCCTTGCCGTCGTTCTCCTGGCCCATGGAGGTCCACGAGTCGGTGGCGAGCACGTCGGCTCCGTCCACCGATGCACGCGGGTCGGTGTGCAGCGCCACCGATCCGCCGGTTTCGGCGGCCCGCTTGTTGGCCGCGTCGAGCACCCACTGCGCGGGGGCGAAGCCCTCGGGGGCGCCGATGCGGACGTGCATTCCCGCGGTGGCTCCGCCGATGAGCAGCGAGTGGGCCATGTTGTTCGCGCCGTCCCCGAGGTAGGTCAGGGTGCGCCCGGCCAGCGTGCCGTGGCGTTCGCGGACGGTCTGCAGATCGGCGAGGACCTGGCAGGGGTGGAACTCGTCGGTGAGCGCGTTGACGACCGGCACGGTCGAGGCCGCGGACATCGACTGCATCCGCGCCTGCGCGAAGGTGCGCCACACGACGATGTCGGCGTAGCGGGACAGCACGCGGGAGGTGTCTTCGATGGTCTCCTCGCGCCCGAGCTGCATCATCCGGCCGTCGACCACGATCGGCTGGCCGCCGAGCTGGTGGATGCCGACTTCGAAGGACAGCCGGGTGCGGGTGGAGTTCTTCTCGAAGATCACCGCCACGGACTTGTTGCGCAGCACGTCGTCGCTGTGCGGGTCGGTCTTGTAGTGGGCGGCGAGGTCGAGCACTTCGGCCTGTTCGTCGGGGCCGAGGTCGTCATCGCGCAGAAAGTGCCGGGGTGCCACGGCGTCACCTCCGCGGATCGTGGTGGGACTCGGGCTCGCAGGTCATTCGGCGAGCCGGAGAAGTTCGGGGAGCCGGTCGAGCAGTTGCCGCACCTGGTCGTGCTGCACGACCAGCGGCGGGCTGAGCCGCAGCACGTCCGGCTGCACGGCGTTGATCAGGAAGCCGGCTTCCTGGGCGGCCGCGGACACCTTCGCCGCGACGGGTTCGGTCAGGCGCACGCCGAGCAGCAGCCCGTGCCCGCGGACTTCGGCGATCAGCGGGTGGTCGATGGCGCGCACTCCCGCGGCGAGTTCTTCGCCGACGGACTTCACATGTTCGAGCAGCCCGTCCTCGCGGATGGTGCGCAGCACGGCCAGCGCCGCCGCGCAGGCGACCGGGTTGCCGCCGAAGGTGGTGCCGTGCTGGCCGGGTTGCAGCAGCTCACCGGTTTCACCGAGGCCGATGCAGGCGCCGAGCGAAAGTCCGCCGCCGAGCCCCTTGGCCAGCGTGATCACGTCCGGTTCGACGCCGTCGCGCTGGAAGGCGAACCATTCGCCGGTGCGGCCGATGCCGGTCTGCACCTCGTCCAGGACGAGCAGCGTGCCGTACCGTGCGGTGATCTCGCGCGCGGCCCGCAGGTAGCCCTCGGGCGGGACGACCACGCCGTTCTCGCCCTGCACGGGTTCGAGGAACAGCGCGGCGGTCGTGTCATCCACTGCGGACTCGAGCGCGGCCACGTCGCCGTAGGGCACGTGCACGACTCCGCCGGGCAGTGGCTCGAACGGCAGCTGCTTGGCGGGCTGGCCGGTCAGGGCGAGCGCGCCCATGGTGCGGCCGTGGAAGCCGCCTTCGGTGGCGACGACCTTGCTGCGGCCGGTGAGCCTGCTGATCTTGAACGCGGCTTCGTTGGCCTCGGCGCCGGAGTTGCAGAACAGCACCCGGCCGCTCGCCCCGGCCAGTTCCAGCAGTTCCTCGGCCAGCTGCAAGCCGTTCTCGTGCGCGTAGAAGTTCGAGACGTGCCCGAGGTTGCCGATCTGCTCGGTCACCGCTTCGACCACCGCGGGGTGGGCGTGGCCGAGCGCGTTGACCGCGATGCCGCTGACGAAGTCCAGGTAGTCGCGGCCGTCGGCGTCGGTGACGGTGCAGCCCGAGCCGCGCACCAGGGTCAGCTTCGGGGTGCCGTAGTTGTCCATCATGGACGTCTGCCACCGCTGGGTGCCGGTGACGTTGCTGGTCATGAGTTTTCGACCTCGCTTTTCGTGCTGGGCAGCACCATCGTTCCAACGCCGGCGCTGGTGAAGACCTCCAGCAGCACCGAGTGCGCGAGCCTGCCGTCGATGACGTGCGCGCGGGGTACGCCGCCGCGCACCGCGCGCAGGCACGCCTCCATCTTCGGCACCATGCCGGAGTCCAGGCCCGGCAGCAGCCGTTCCAGCTCGTCCGCGTCCAATCTGGACACCAGCGATGAACGGTCCGGCCAGTCGGTGTAGAGACCTTCGACGTCGGTGAGCACGACGAGCTTTTCCGCGCCCAGCTCCTTCGCCAGCGCACCGGCCGCGGTGTCGGCGTTGACGTTGTGCACCACGCCGTCCGCGTCCGGGGCCACTGTGGACACCACCGGGATGCGTCCGGCGTCGATCAGGTCGTGCACCGCGTCGGAGTTGACCGAGACCACGTCGCCGACCAGGCCCACGTCGACCGCTTCGCCGTCGACCAGGGCGGTGCGGCGCGCGGCGGTGAACAGCTGGGCGTCCTCACCGGACATCCCCACCGCGTGCGGGCCGTGCTGGTTGATCAGGCCGACGAGTTCGCGCCCGACCTGGCCGACCAGCACCATCCGCACGACGTCCATGGTTTCCGGCGTGGTGACCCGCAGGCCGCCGCGGAACTCCCCCGCCATGCCGAGCCGGTCGAGCATCGAGGTGATCTGCGGCCCGCCGCCGTGCACGATCACCGGCCGCAGCCCGGCCAGCCGCAGGAACACCATGTCCTGCGCGAAGGCGGCCTTGAGCTCGTCGTCGACCATGGCGTTGCCGCCGTACTTGACCACGACGGTCGCGCCGTGGAAGCGCTCCAGCCACGGCAGGGCTTCGACCAGCACGCCTGCCTTCTCCCCAGCGCGGGCGAGGCGGTCGGTGCTTTGCGGGTACGTGGTCATGACGAGTACGCGCTGTTCTCTTCGACGTAGCCGTGCGAGAGGTCGGTGGACAGGATCGTCGCCTCGTGCTCGCCGAGGTGCAGGTCCACCGCGATCTCGATGTCGCGGCCGGTGAGGTCGGCTTCGCTGCGGTCCCGGTCGGGCAGGCCGCCCGCGAACAGCCGCACGCCGTTGACGGAGATCTCGGCCTTGCCGACGTCGATGCCGACGCCCGCGCGGCCCAGCGCCATCGCGATCCGGCCCCAGTTCGGGTCGGAGCCGAACAGCGCGGTTCCGACCAGGTTGTCCTCGGCGATGATCCGTCCGATGCGGACGGCGTCGTCCTCGGTCCGCGCGCCGCGCACGGTGATGTCGACGGCCTTGGTGGCGCCCTCGGCGTCGTGCTGCAGGCCGCGGACCAGGTCGGTGCAGACGTTCTTGAGCTGCTCGGCGAAGTCCTCAGTGGACGGTTCGATGCCGGAGGCGCCGGAGGCGAGCACGAGCACCGTGTCGTTGGTGGAGGTGCCGCCGTCGACGTCGAGCCGGTCGAAGGTGACGCGGGTGGCCGCGCGCAGTGCCTCGTCGAGGGATGCCTTGGAGATCACGGCGTCGGTGGTGAGCACGCTGAGCATGGTCGCGAGGTTCGGGGCGAGCATTCCGGCGCCCTTGGCGAAACCGCCGACGGACCAGCCCGCTCCGGCGGCGTGCGCCTGCTTGGGCACGCTGTCGGTGGTCAGGATCGCGGTCGCCGCGTCGGTCGCGGCTTGCTCGGTGTCCGCCAGCGACTTCGCCGCACCGTCCACTCCGGACAGAACGGCGTCCATCGGGAGGCGTTCGCCGATGAGGCCGGTGGAGCACACCGCTACGTCGATCGCGCCGATTTCCAGGGATTCCGCGACCTTCTCGGCCGTGGCGTGGGTGTCCTGGAAGCCTTCCGGGCCGGTGCAGGCGTTGGCACCGCCGGAGTTGAGCACCACGGCGCGCAGGCTCTGCTCCTGCAGCACCTGCTGCGACCACAGCACCGGCGCGGCTTTGACCTGGTTCATGGTGAACACGCCCGCGGCGGTGGACTGCGGGCCGTCGTTGACCACGAGCGCCAGGTCTCGGGCGCCGCCGGCTTTGATCCCGGCGGCGACGCCTGCCGCGCGGAAACCGGCGGGGGCGGTGACGCTCATGCGAACTCCTCGGGGTGCACGGTGTGGCCTTCGGCGGTCAGCGCCGCCCGGGCGGACTCGGCGGCGGCGGCCGGGACGAGGATCCAGTCGGTGTCGAAAGTGGACAGCGTGAAGACGCTGATCTCGGCCCGCGCCAACGGGTTCAGCAGCTCGGCGAGCACGCCGGTGAGCGAGAACTCCAGCGGCCCGCGTACTTCCAGTGCGCGGAACGGTCCTTCTACGGTCTCCAGGCCCGCGGCTGCTTCGTACGGGAGCACGAGGGTGCGACCCTTCGCGGTGACCAGCTCGGCCCGGATCGGACCGGTCTCCGGCAGCGGCTCGTCGGTGGCGACGACCGCGAGCGGTTCGTCGTGCAGGTGCAGCGTCCAGTTCACGGGGCGACTCCCGCGAACGGCAACCCGGTCGTCTCGGGCAGGCCCAGCGCCAGGTTCATGCACTGCACCGCGCCGCCCGCGGTGCCCTTGGTGAGGTTGTCCTCGGCACCGACCGCGACCAGCCGACCGGCGTCGGCGTCCACGGTGACCTGCACGTGAACGGTGTTGGCGCCGATCGTCGCCGAGGTCTGCGGCCAGCTCCCCGCGGGCAGCACCTGCACGAACGGCTCGTCGCCGTAGGCGTCGAGGTAGACCTTGCGGGCCGCGTCGGCGTCGACGTCACCGCGCAGCGGAGCGGTGCAGGTGGCGAGGATTCCGCGCGGCATCGGTGCGAGCACCGGCGTGAACGAGACCTTGACGGACTCGCCGGCGACGGCGGAGAGGTTCTGGATCATCTCCGGGGTGTGCCGGTGCGCACCGCCGACGCCGTAGACGCTGGCCGAGCCCATGACTTCGGCCGAGAGCAGGTGCGGCTTGAGCGAACGCCCCGCGCCGGATGTTCCGGTGACCGCGACGACCGTGGCGTCCGGCTCGACCAGCCCGGCCGCCAGCGCGGGCACCAGCGTCAGCGACGAGACCGTGGGGAAGCAGCCGGGGACCGCGACCCGCTTGGTGCTGCGCAGCTTCTCGCGCCCGCCGGGGAGTTCGGGGATGCCGTAGGGCCAGGTGCCGGGATGCTCGCCGCCGTACCAGCGCTGCCAGTCGGCGGGGTCGTTGAGCCGGTGGTCGGCGCCGCAGTCGATGACCACCGCGGCATCGCCGAGTTCGGCGGCGATCGCGGCGGAGTGCCCGTGCGGCAGCGCGAGGAACACGACGTCGTGCCCGGCGAGCTCGGCGGCGGAGGTCTCGGTGAGTTCGCGCTCGGCCAGCGGCACCAGGTTCGGGTGGTGCGCGCCCAGCTTGCTGCCCGCGGTGCCGCCCGCGCTCAACGTGCCGATCTCGACTTCCGGATGCGCCAGCAGCAGGCGGAGCAGTTCCCCGCCCGCGTAGCCGCTCGCACCCGCGACTGCCACCCGAACCGTCATGCGGATGATTATGCATTCTTATGCAACATCAATCAAGGATGGGTGGTGCGGGCTACAGCCAGACCAACCGGACGTCGCGGATCAGCGAGAACATCTCCAGCGTGGACTCGCCCGAGTCGGCGTTGCCCATCATCCCGCCCGGGCCGACGAAAACCGCGCCCGGACCGCGGCCGTCCGGGCTGCATTGCGCGCTGACGTCCAGGCCCCAGACGCAGACCTCGGCGTCGACCACCTCGCCGCGTTCCCGCACGAGCTCGTAGAGCGCGAACGGCCGCGGGCGCACACCCGCGGAGAGTTCGCGGAGCAGTTGAGCTTCACCGTCGGACATCGCCGACTCCCTTCACCGGGGATCCTGATGGATTCAGCTTAGCGAGCAACTTGCTCATAAACAGTCGCCGAATCAGGTGATCCAGTTTTCCCGGTGACAGTGGCACCATGATCGGCGTGGCCCCGGACCCGAAGATGCTCAAGATCCAGCTCGGCATAGAACTGCGCCGCCTGCGCGAAGAATCCGAACGTACCGCCGCCGAGGCAGCGGCGGTCGTAGGTGGCACCGCGCCGAAGATCAGCAAGATCGAAAGCGGCAAGCAGGGCGTCACGACCGCGGAGGTCGAGACGCTGGCCGAGCTCTACAAGGCCCCGGC
>NZ_JAFRFW010000949.1:0-6888 GCF_017434145.1 Saccharopolyspora sp.
GGCGAGAACGAGGTCTGGGCCGTGGTCAACGGCCGCGACGTGTACCGCGCGGTGCGCAATGGCGGGTCGTGGACCGCGGCACCGGTGGACATCTCCGAGTTCGGCCGGGTCGGGGACATCAAGGAGTTGCGGCTGTCCCGCGACGGAACCCGGGCCGCGGCCGTGGTCGACGGCCGGTTGGTCGTCGCGGGCGTGGTGGAGAAGGACGGGCGGTTCGCGCTGCGGCACCCGGTGCAGCTGGGCGAGTACACGAACATCACCGGGGTCGACTGGCTCACGGACCGTTCGCTGGTGGCCACCACCGACAGCAACTCCTCGCCGGTCATGAAGGTGTCCGTGGACGGCTTCGAGTGGAACGAGTACGCCTCGGCGAACCTGAACCAGCCGGTGACCGCCGTGACCGTTGGGCCGGGACGCCGGGTCGTGGTCTCCGACCAGAGCGGGTTGTGGGAGGCCGGGGAGTCGGACCCGGTGTGGAGCCTGCTGGACGGGTGGCAGCTGTTGCCCGGGCAGAGCGGCGGTTCCATCCCGTTCTTCCCCGGCTGATCCGGCTTCTGACCGACCTGTTTTCCGGCTGGACCGGCATTCCCGGCTGACCTGGCGTTTCCGGCCGGCCCGGTCCGGAGCCGCGGGCGTGCGCCGACACGCGCGGGTGAGTCGGCCCGGTGGATCGCGCACGATCCCGGCATGACTCGATCGACATTGTCCGTGCGTCGACACGGGCCCCGAGGAGTGCGCGACCGCGCCTTCGGTGCTCCAGGCTTCTCCGGCTTGGCCACCGCGATTTCCGGCCTGGTGGACCTGATGCTGCCGCTGCGCTGCGCCGGATGCGGCGCGCCCGGAATCAGCTGGTGCCGCGGCTGCGCCCGTGAACTCGGCGGGCCGCGCCGAGTGCACCGGGAGCTGCCCGCCATCCCCGGAGCAGGACCCGACCCGCCGGTGTTCGCACTGGGCAAGTACCGCGGCGCGCCGCGCCGGGCGGTCGTGGCCTACAAGGCTTCCGGGCGTCGCGACCTCGCCGAACCGTTCGGCCGAGCGCTCGCCGGTGGGCTCCGCGCGTTGCTCGATTGGGCGGAGTCGCTGCCCGCCGGTGCGGACCCCGCCGACCGGCCGTCTGGTTCCCGCGAGGGAGCGCACCTGCGGTCGCCTTGGTACGTGGTGCCTGCACCGTCTCGGACGATCACCTCCCGTCGCCGCGGCGGTGCGCACATGACGCGCGTTGCGCACCGCGCCGTCGAGGAGCTGACCGCGCTCGGCCTGCACGCCTCGGTCGCGGACTGCCTGGTGATCCGTCCGGGAGCGCGCGACTCGGTCGGGCTCGACCCGGCACAGCGGCTGCACAACCTGAGCGGCCAGGTGCTCGCGCGGCCTTCCGGGCTACCTCCGCCCGGTGCCCCGGTTCTGCTCATCGACGACGTCCTGACCAGCGGCGCGACTCTGGCGAGCTGCGCGCACGCGCTGTCCGCGGGAGGCGCTCCCACGACCGTGGCGCTGCTGCTGACCGCGACTCCGGGGTAACTCGATCGGGCGTTGTCAGCTCGTACGGCGTGCGGGTGGAACTCAGCCCGGAACGCCATTCGTTGCTTGAGTGTGCGCAGTGCGGGCGGTACGACGACCGAAGTGCAGTGTCACGACGGCACGTGGCGCCCCGTAGTCGAGAGCCGGGCTATGTTCGCCCGATGGAGTGAGACGTGGTCGACGTCGAAGTTCGCGCAAGCACCGTTCAGTGCGTCCCGCATTCGCCCTCTCAGCCGTGCTCATCACGCTGGGTGGTGGCTTGACGTCGCTCGTCCCGGGGTCTGTTACCCGATCTCGAATCAAGCTAACGTGCAGCACATTCAGCTGTACCCGGGCTGTGGGAAGGAGTGAAGAACCCATGTCCCTGGCACCGGAGGCGAGCTGATCGCGCCGCTGTTCCGGTGCCCCGTGCGCATCGACCACGGATTACGCGAGGAACGGAGGTCGTGAATGGACATCGTCGTCAAGGGCCGTAACGTCGAGGTTCCCGAGCACTACCGGGAGCACGTCGCGGAAAAGCTGGCCCGAGTGGAACGGTACGACAGAAAGACCATCCGGGCGGACGTGGAGCTCAACCACGAACGCAACCCGCGCCAGGCGAAGAACTGCCAGCGCGTCGAGATCACCGTCAAAGGGCGTGGCGGCGCGGTGCGCGCCGAGGCTTGCGCAGGCGACTTCTACTCCGCCCTCGACTCGGCGACGACCAAGCTGGAGAACCGGCTTCGCCGAATGCACGACCGCAGGAAGGTGCACTACGGAAAGCGCAACCCGATCTCCGTTGCGCAAGCGACCTCGGCCAACGCCGAGCAGACCGTCGCCACGGCGAATTCCGGCGGCGTCGGCCTGCTGGAAGCGCCCGCCGAAGCTGCTGCTTCGGCAGGGTCCGGACAACAGCGGGAAGCGGCCGACGTGCCGACTGCCGGCGATCCCGGCACGGACGCGAGCAGCACCGCACCAGACCGCGCCGGGACCGTGCCCGAGCCGCGCTGGAGCGCGGAAACCCGCGAGGACGAACCAGGCCGGATCGTGCGGGAGAAGGAGCACCCGGCGACGCCGATGACCGTCGATCAAGCCCTCTACCAGATGGAGCTGGTCGGCCACGACTTCTACATGTTCTTCGACGCCGACACCGGGCGGCCGAGCGTGGTGTACCGGCGCAGAGGATTCGACTACGGGGTGATCCGACTCGCCTGCTGACCGAGCGGAGCCGGGCGCAGGCCGCGGCGGGACGCCGCAGGCAGGCATCGGCACCGCACCGGCCGTAGGCGACTCTGCGCCAAGGCCGGACCCCACCCGCCGTCCCCCGCGTACCGTGGTGCGCGGGGGACGGTTCACGTTCAGCGGCGCCACGCCCAGCCGCTGCGATCGAATGCCGCCCCTGCAACCGGCTCTAATACGATGACCATAAGGCGTCCGTGACGGGCGCATCACGATCAGCTAGTGAGGTCGACCGGATGGTCCTGTCCCGACTGCTCCGCGCCGGCGAGGGCAAGACGCTCAAGCGCCTGCGCGCCATCGCGGCGCACATCAACGAGCTCGAAGACGGAGTGGTCGCGCTCTCCGACGCAGATCTGCGGGCCAAGACCGACGAGTTCAAGCGCCGCCACCAGGATGGCGAGTCGCTGGACGAGCTGCTGCCCGAGGCGTTCGCCGTCGCCCGCGAGGGTGCCCAGCGCACGCTGGGTCAGCGCCACTTCGACGTGCAGGTCATGGGTGGTGCCGCGCTGCACCTCGGCCAGATCGCCGAGATGAAGACCGGTGAAGGCAAGACCCTGACCTGCGTGCTGCCTGCGTACCTCAACGCCATCGCGGGCAAGGGCGTGCACGTGGTCACGGTCAACGACTACCTGGCCAAGCGCGACGCCGACTGGATGGGCCGGGTGCACCGCTTCCTCGGCCTGGACGTCGCAGCGATCGTGGCGGACCTGCCTCCGGAGCAGCGCAAGGCCGCGTACGCCGCCGACATCACCTACGGAACGAACAACGAGTTCGGCTTCGACTACCTGCGCGACAACATGGCATGGAGCCTGGCCGACTGCGTGCAGCGCGGGCACTTCTTCTCCGTGGTCGACGAGGTCGACTCGATCCTCATCGACGAAGCCCGGACGCCGCTGATCATTTCCGGCCCTGCCGACCAGTCCTCGCGCTGGTACCAGGAGTTCGCCCGGATCGCGCCGATGCTGCGCAAGGACGACCACTACGAGGTCGACGAGCGCAAGCGCACGGTCGGCATCACCGAGGACGGCGTCTCGATCGTCGAGGACCAGCTCGGCATCGAGAACCTCTACGAGGCCGAGAACACGCCGCTGGTCGGCTACCTGAACAACGCGGTCAAGGCCAAGGAGCTCTACAAGCGCGACAAGGACTACATCGTCCGGGACGGCGAAGTGGCCATCGTCGACGAGTTCACCGGCCGCGTCCTGCACGGTCGTCGCTACAACGAGGGAATGCACCAGGCGATCGAGGCCAAGGAAGGCGTCGAGATCAAGGCCGAGAACCAGACCCTGGCCACGATCACGCTGCAGAACTACTTCCGGCTCTACGAGAAGCTCGCGGGCATGACCGGTACCGCGCAGACCGAAGCGGCCGAGTTCCAGGCCACCTACAAGCTCGGCGTGGTCACCGTCCCCACCAACGAGCCGATGGTCCGCGCGGACCAGCCGGACCTGGTCTACAAGAGCGAGGCCGCGAAGTTCGCGGCCGTCGCCGACGACATCGAGGAGAAGAACCGCAAGGGCCAGCCGGTGCTGGTCGGCACCACCAGCGTCGAGCACTCCGAGTACCTGGCGAAGCTGCTGACCAAGAAGAGCGTGCCGCACAGCGTCCTGAACGCCAAGCACCACGAGTCGGAAGCCGGGATCATCGCCGAGGCCGGGCGCAAGGGCTCGGTCACGGTGGCCACGAACATGGCCGGTCGCGGTACCGACATCGTGCTCGGTGGCAACGTCGACCACCTCGCCGACACCGAACTGCGCCGCCGCGGCCTGGACCCGGTGCAGCACCGCGAGCAGTACGAAGCCGAGTGGCCCGGCACCGTGGAGCGGCTCAAGTCGCAGGTCCAGGCGGAGGCCGACGAGGTCAGGGATGCCGGTGGCCTCTACGTGCTCGGTACCGAACGGCACGAGTCGCGCCGGATCGACAACCAGCTGCGCGGCCGTTCCGGCCGGCAGGGCGACCCTGGCGAGTCCCGGTTCTACCTCTCGCTCGGTGACGAGCTGATGCGCCGGTTCAACGCCGCGATGGTCGAGACGGTGATGACCCGGCTCAAGGTGCCCGACGAGGTCCCGATCGAGCACAAGATGGTGACCCGGGCGATCCGCAGTGCGCAGACCCAGGTCGAGCAGCAGAACATGGAGATCCGCAAGAACGTCCTCAAGTACGACGAGGTGATGAACCAGCAGCGTTCGGTCATCTACACCGAGCGCCGCCGGGTGCTCGAGGGCGAGGATCTCCGCGAGCAGATCCAGCACATGATCAACGACGTGGTCGGCGCCTACGTCAACGGCGCCACCGCGGAGGGCTACGCGGAGGACTGGGACTTCGAGAAGCTCTGGACGGCGCTCAAGGCCCTCTACCCGGTCCAGCTGGACTGGGAGGAGCTGCTCGAGACCGAGGAGGACGTGACCAAGGAGCGGTTGCTCGAAGCGGTCCTCGCCGACGCCCGCGACGCCTACGACCGGCGGGAAGCGGAGGTCGACGGCAAGGTCGGCGTCGGCGCGATGCGCGAGCTGGAGCGACGCGTGGTGCTCAGCGTGCTGGACCGCAAGTGGCGCGAACACCTCTACGAGATGGATTACCTCAAGGAGGGCATCGGGTTGCGGGCGATGGCGCAGCGCGACCCGCTGGTCGAATACCGCCGCGAGGGCTTCGACATGTTCCACGCGATGCTCGAGGCGCTCAAGGAGGAGTCGGTCGGCTTCCTGTTCAACGTGCAGGTCGAGGCGGCCGAGCCGGAGCCAGCGCAGGAGCCGTCGGTTCCGGTGTCGGTGAGCAGTTCCGACGGCTCCGACTTCCCGACCGACGTGCAGCAGGCGGTTCCGCAGGCAGCCGGTGCGCAGCCCGCGGGCGGTGCACCGCAGGCCGCGCAGCCGAGGTCGAAGCGTTCCCGTTCCTCGGCCGGTCCGGCGCTGAGCCAGCTCGGCGACGCTCCGCAGGGCGGTGACGGCGCGAAACCGCAGGCGTTCGGCGGCCAGGGCTTCGAGCAGCCGGACCGCAGGCTCAGCTACTCCGGTCCCGCCGAGTCCGGTGGTGTCGAGACCAGCGGGGAGCAGAACGGCGGCCAGTCCGGTCAGACCGGACCCCGCCGCGAGCGGCGGGCGGCCGCGCGTGAAGCCAAGAAGAACAAGCGCAGCTGAACGTCGCCTGACGCACGAACATTCCCTGCCCCGCGCTCGAGGAGCGCGGGGCAGCGGTGTGTCCGGGACTGGACCGCTCACACCGTGCACAGGAAGGTGCACAACCATCCGTGCGGACTCCTTTCCCAACGCAGCACGACCGCGCGGGTGCGCAGGTCGGATCCGATGACGGCGCAGCCTTCGACGTGGTCCGGCGTGATCGCGCAGGCGTGCAAGGAGCACAGCCGCAGACCCGGTTCGCGCACCAGTCCGCGGAACGACGGTGCGTTGAGCAGGTTCTGCACCGGGCGGGTGATCCGCGGGCGGACCTGGCTCAGCGGCCGGCGTCCGAGCAGCACGTCCACGATCGGTCCGCCCAAGTAGCTCGCCAGTGCCGAGGAAGTACGGCCTGCCGGCTGGTCACCGTGGTCGGTCGGTTCCGGCCGAGCGGTCGAAGCCGGATCGGCCGGTGCGGGCGTCGCTTGCGGGGCGGCAATTGCGGCGGTCATCGGATCTCCTGGAACGCGGGGCGGATCGGCCGGCACTGTCCGGGCCTCGCTTGGAAGAGGGGCCGACGCCTCGATTGCGGACAGCTTCGAGGCGGGTACGACCCGAAGGTGTGAGCCAGGGTCGCCGGCATCGCCGGGTAGAACCGGCATGACCTGCAGCTTCCTCGCTAGGAGGGGGCCTTGTTCAAGCGTCCGTCAGCGTCCTGTAGATTTCTCTTCGCCAGCGCGGAACGGGCCGGAAACGGACCGGGCGGTGGTCGCACCGGAACCGAGTGTTCGGGTGGTCCTCAACTTTAGAGCAGGTCGGTGCATCGGCTGACCAGGTGCGGGTGACCGCGAGGTCGACCCCCCTGAAAAAGCCGGAAAACGGTCCTGCTAAAGTAGAGAACATCAGCAAGACGAAGAGATGACTCCCCGGGGTTTTGGTGCCTGGTTGGTGCTGGGGTTCTGGTGTGGGTGTGTTCTTTGAGAACTCAACAGCGTGCCGATGATGGTGAGTGGTAGTACTTACTTTGTTTTTGCTCTGA
>NZ_JAFRFW010000950.1:0-2769 GCF_017434145.1 Saccharopolyspora sp.
CGCTGCCAACGGCATCAACGGCTTCTACGAATCGGTCGAAAAGCGCAAAGCATGCTGCGCGGTGCGCAAGCTCGAACCGTTGAGCCGCGCGCTCGCGGACTGCGCGGCCAGCACGTCGGCCAGCGGGACCTCGTCGAGCACCCGCTCGGTCGGCAGGTGGTAGCCGTCGAAGAACTGCCGCACGGTCGACGATGCCTGCGCTGCCACCAGAGTCAGCGGTTCGACCCGGATGCCGGTGGCGGGAGCGGCGTCGATGAGTCCGTCGACGACCATTTCGCCGTGCCGGGCCGACAGCCGCAGCACGTCCACCAGCCCCCAGCCGGTGACGAACGGCGCTTCGCCGTCGAGCCGGTAGCCGCCGTCGACCGGGGTGGCGTGCAGCCGCGGCGGCTGCGGGATCGCCCCGGCGAACGAGACACCGCCGCGCAACTTCCCGCGCACCGCATCGGCGAGGTGGCGTTCCCGCAGCTCCGAGCGGTCCGTGGTGGCCAGCCCGCGCACCACGCCTTGGTGCTGCGCCCAGGTGAACGCGGTCGCGAAGCAGCCACCGGCGAACGCCTCGAAGATCAGGGAACGCTCGGCGAGGGTGATCTCCGGCCCGCCGTGCTCGGCCGGAGCCGCCAGGCCGTAGAAGCCCTCCGCGGCGAGCAGGTCGAAATGCCTGCGCGGAACGACGCCCTCTGCATCCACTGTGGACGCGTCCGGGAACAGCACGTCGTCGGCCAGGGCTTGCGCCCGCTGCACGGTAACCACGCAGCCGAGGTTAACCCGCCGCGGGCCGCCGTCGAGGCGTTCCGCATCGTGGCGTGGTGCGCGAAGTACCGGCAGGCGGGGCAAGCACCGGCAGGCACGGCTGCCCGCGCTCAGCGCTCGATGCGCTCCAACCGGAGCATCCGGGTGATCACCGCGTCCAGCTCGGCATCGTCGAAGATCTTCTTCCAGTCGTCCTTGACGATGCTCTCCCGGCCGTAGTCCATCGCGATCTTGCAGGCGTCCGAGAACGGGTTGTCGCCCTTGAGCGTGTTGGCCAGCGCGACCTGGGTGTGCCCCAGCAGCATCGCCCGCGCGGCGGGCTCCGGGACGCCGACGGTGTGCACCGTCTCGTGCAGCGCTTCCCGCAACAGGTCGCCGACCATGCAGGCCACCGTCTCCACCAGCGTGGGCTCCAGGTAGGCCAGCTGCTTGACGGTCACCCAGTGCACGTCGAGCACCGGCGCGTACATCGCGCGGATCACCGATTCCGCGACGGCCCGGTGCTGCTCGTCGCCGGACTCGATCGCGGCGACGACCTCCTGCGGGGCGGCGATGCCGCCGAAGGTGTCCGCCAGTTCCTCCGGAGTCTTGCGCTGCAGGAACACCGAGGGGTGGCACGGGTGCGCGACCACGTACGCGAGGTCGTCGCGCTCGGCGAGCAGGTTCGCGTACGCCGCGGCCGGATCCAGGGTGACCAGCACCGAGCCGGTCTTGAGCTGCGGAACGACCTGCTCGGAGACCGCGCCGAGCACCGTGTCCGGCACCGCCAGGATCACCACATCGGCGTCCTTGATCGCGACCGCGGTCCCGGTCACCTCCCGGCCCGCGCCGGTGACCCGCTGCTGCCCGGCGGGGGAGTTCTCGCTGTAGCGCACGGTGTGCTCGGTGCGCTGCAGGTTGTCCGACACCCGCATCCCCATCTTGCCGCCGGCCCCGATCACGGCGATGGTCAACTGCTCGGTCATGCCCGCTGCCTCCTCAACTGCTCCAGGTTGTGCGCGGTCCACTCGCGTTCGACCGCGCAGGTCGTGTGCGCATCGCCCTGCCAGGGCAGCCAGTGCTCGATGACCTCGTTGATGCCGCGGTCTTGCGGGCGCACCTGCCGCAGCAGGTGTTCGCGGTCCAGCAGCCCGTCGCCCAGCGGTGCGCCGATCAGCGAGAAACCCACCCAGCCCGGCGACCGGACGAACTCGAAGTCCTTGACGTGCACGTTCTGCACGTGCGCGGCGGTGCTTTCCACCACCGACACCGGGTGTTCCAGCGCGGCGACCACGTTGGCCGGGTCGAGGCAGATGCCCAGGTGCGGATCGCCGACGCGCTCGACGAGCTCGACCAGCGTGCCGGTGGGCACCTGCTCGTAGGTCTCCAGCGCGATCGTGACGCCTGCGGCCGCGTACTCGGGCAATACCTCGCGGAGCCTGCGTTCGGCCTCGTCCAGGTCCGGCTTGTCGTCCGCGGTGTGCATCATCGAGCGCACCAGCCGCGCTCCCAGCAGCTCGGCGAGTTGCAGGAACCGCCGCAGGTGTTCGGGTTGCAGGCCGCGGGTGCCCAGTTCCAGTTCGACGCCGAGCCGGTCGGCGGTCGCGCGCACCGCCCGCAGCTGCTCGCCGGACATCGACTCCAGCGGCGGGTAGTCGCAGATCTGGAACAGCGACACCCCGTGCCGGGCGGTGTCGGCGAGCATGCCGGTCAGCGACAGCGGTTCCGGCGCGTGCTCGGACCACTGCCAGAAGTAGGCGTAGGTGCTCAGCCCGATCGTCATGGTGCGGACACCTCGTCCAGGATCTGCTCGAACGCCCGCGGATCGTGCGCGAAGCGGCCGAGGAACAACCCGTCCACCGAATCGCCCAGCGCGGTCAGCAGCCCCGGCTTGGCGCTGCCGCCGTAGATCACCCGGCTGCCGCTCAGCGCCGGGTCCGCCGCGACACCGGCGCGCAGCGCCGCGCAGACCTCGCCGATGAACTCCGGCGACGCGGGCTCGGCGGCGCCGATCGCCCACTGCGGCTCGTAGGCCAC
>NZ_JAFRFW010000951.1:0-2874 GCF_017434145.1 Saccharopolyspora sp.
CGGAGCGTCCCGGCGGCGCCAGCTGCTCTCGGCCGCGACGCGGCTGTTCGCCGAACGCGGCTACGACGCGGTGACCACCGAGGAGATCGGCGCGGAAGTCGGCATCTCCGGGCCCAGCGTGTACAACCACTTCGCCAGCAAGCAGGAGCTGCTGGCCGCGGTGATCACTCGCGGCTCGGCGTGGCTGGAGATCGACCTGGGCCGCACCCTGGTGCGCGAACCGGACCCGCAGGAGGCGCTGCGGGCGCTGCTGTGGTCCTACATCACCTTCGCGCTCGATCACGGCGGCTTCATCGAGCTGCTGGTGGGGGAGGTGGGCCACTTGCCCGATCACGAGCGGCACCGCGCCAGGCAGACCCAGCGCGAATACGTCTCGGAATGGGTCTCGTTGCTGCGCGAGATCCGCCCTGAGCTGGACGCGGCCACCGCCCGCGTCCTCGTGCAGGCCACGCTGACGCTGGCCAACGACATGGCGCGCACCGGGACGGTGCGCACTCCGGAGGCGGTCCGGCAGGTCGGGGCCGCCCTGATGCTCACTACCGGAACTTGAGCGCGCTCTGCTAGGGGGCGTTCACTTTTCGCGGGCGCCACCCCTGTTTTCGAGGTCTTTTGGTACTGCTTCGAGGGTATGCCGTACTCACTTGTCGGTTGACTCCGAAGATTCGGCCGCACTAACCTCCCCGATCGGGACCCGCAGGTACCGCGTCGCAGGCAGCGGCGCGACCGCGCACCCGTCAGGGGAGAGGTTCCGCGGCGAATGGCCACGACGGCGCAAGTTGCGCAGGACTTGCCCACGGCGGCAGGGCCTGCCCAGGACGAAGGAATGGCAGGGTCGCATCAGCGATGAGCAGCGCGACGGAACCGGTGGGCGTGCCGCCGGCCGAGGAGCCGGACATCCACACCACCGCCGGCCGGCTGGCGGATCTGTACCGGCGCAACCACGAGGCGGTGCACGCGGGCTCGGAACGCGCCATCGAGCGCCAGCACGCCAAGGGCAAGCTCACCGCCCGTGAGCGCGTCGACCTGCTGCTGGACCCGGGTTCGTTCGTGGAGATCGACGAGCACGCGCGGCACCGCTCGACGAACTTCGGCATGGACGAGAACCGGCCCTACGGCGACGGCGTGGTCACCGGCTACGGCACCGTCGACGGGCGCAAGATCTGCGTTTTCTCGCAGGACTTCACGGTCTTCGGCGGATCGCTCGGCGAGGTCTTCGGCGAGAAGATCGTCAAGGTGATGGACCTGGCGCTCAAGACCGGCTGCCCGCTGGTGGGCATCAACGACTCCGGCGGCGCCCGCATCCAGGAAGGCGTGGCCGCGCTGGGCCTGTACGCGGAGATCTTCAAGCGCAACACGCACGCTTCCGGCGTGGTGCCGCAGATCTCGCTGGTGGTGGGCCCGTGCGCGGGCGGCGCGGTGTACTCCCCGGCGATCACCGACTTCACCGTGATGGTCGACCAGACCTCGCACATGTTCATCACCGGCCCGGACGTGATCAAGACCGTCACCGGTGAGGAGGTCAGCTTCGAGGAGCTGGGCGGGGCGCGCACGCACAACTCGACCTCCGGCAACGCGCACTACCTGGCCTCCGACGAGCAGGACGGCATCGACTACGTCAAGGAACTGCTGTCCTACCTGCCCGCGAACAACCTCGCCGAACCGCCGGTGTTCGACGCCGAGGCGGAGGCCGGTTCGATCGCGGAGGGCGTCACCGAGGCGGACCGGGAACTGGACACGCTCGTCCCGGACTCGCCGAACCAGCCCTACGACGTGCACGAAGTGCTCTCCCGAGTGCTCGACGACGGGGACTTCCTGGAGGTCTCGGCGCTGTTCGCACCGAACATCGTGGTCGGCTTCGGCCGGGTCGAGGGCCGCAGCGTCGGCGTGGTCGCCAACCAGCCGACCCAGCTGGCCGGCACCTTGGACATCGACGCCAGCGAGAAGGCCGCCCGGTTCGTGCGCACCTGCGACGCCTTCAACATCCCGGTCGTGACGTTCGTGGACGTGCCGGGGTTCCTGCCGGGCACCGGGCAGGAGTGGAACGGCATCATCCGGCGCGGCGCGAAACTGCTATACGCCTACGCGGAAGCGACCGTCCCGCTGGTCACCGTGATCATGCGCAAGGCCTACGGCGGCGCCTACGACGTGATGGGCTCCAAGCACCTCGGCGCGGACATCAACGTGGCGTGGCCGACCGCGCAGATCGCGGTGATGGGCGCGCAGGGCGCGGCGAACATCCTCTACCGGCGCCAGCTCGCCGAGGCCGAGGAGAAGGGCGAGGACGTCGAGGCGCTGCGGGCGCAGCTGCAGCAGGAGTACGAGGACACCCTCTGCAACCCCTACGTCGCGGCCGAACGCGGC
Source organism: Saccharopolyspora sp. (assembly GCF_017434145.1). NCBI lineage: Bacteria > Bacillati > Actinomycetota > Actinomycetes > Pseudonocardiales > Pseudonocardiaceae > Saccharopolyspora > Saccharopolyspora sp. Next base: position 2,362 of record NZ_JAFRFW010000951.1, read on the forward strand.
TACGTCGACTCGGTCATCCCGCCGTCGCACACCCGCGGCCACCTGGCCCGGTCGCTGCGGATGCTGGCCGACAAGCGGGAGTCCCTGCCCGCCAAGAAGCACGGCAACATCCCGCTGTGAGCAACCGACCTCGAGGAGTCCTTTCGGAATGATTTGCGTAGCGGTGCCGGTAGCGGAACCTCAGCGGCTTCCTCGCTGTGGGATCGATTTCTGACGTAGCTCCCTACGCGGCGAAATCGCTGTCCTCGCGAGGAAGCCGCTGAGAACCCGCCGGTGGTCCGGCTGCGTACATGGTCGCCGCTCAGCGGCTACGCCGCTGACAAAACGAAGACCAAAAATCGTACTGAAATGATCCGTAAGGAGCCGCAGCCATGAGCAGCCCAGGGCAGGGCCCGCAGCTCAGCGTCGTGCAGGGCGAGGACGACGGCACCGGTGCGGGCGACCGGCCGGTGTTGCGCGTCCTGCACGGGCATCCGACCGACACCGAACTCGCCGCGTTGACCGCGACGCTGA
>NZ_JAFRFW010000952.1:0-2602 GCF_017434145.1 Saccharopolyspora sp.
ACCAGCGCGGGCGGTCGGCGTCGAGTTCGGCTTCCGCCCAGTTGCGGCCGCCGTCGGTGCTGACCTCCACCCGGTCGATCGGCGCGTGCCCGGACCAGGCGCGACCGCGCAGCTCGAGCTCACCTGGGCGCACCACCCGCGCGCGGGACATGAAGTCCGGGAAGCCCGGCGGCTCGATCAGCGAGCGCGGCACCATGCGGGTCGCGGGCTCGCCGGGATCGTCCGGGGACTGCCGGTAGCGGTACGCGCGGTGCTGGAAACCGCGGAAGGGCTCCTCGACCACCGAGATCTCCTGCAACCACTTCACGTTCGTCATGCCGTACCAGCCGGGAACGACCAGGCGCACCGGATGACCGTGCTGCGGCGGCAACGGTTGCCCGTTCATCTCGTAGGCCAGCAGCACCTCTTCGCCCAGCGCCTCGTCGAGCGGCAGGCCGCGCTGGTAGTCCTGCTCCACACCGCGCTCCACGCCGTGATCGGCACCGGTGAACACGACCTCGGCCGCCGAAGGCCGCACGCCCGCGGATTCCAGCACGTCGCGCAACGGCACCCCGGTCCACTCCGCGGTGCCGACCGCCTCCACCAGCCACGGCTGGCTGATCGGGCGCGGGTGCATCCGGGCGCGGCCGTTGCCCGCGCACTCCATCGTGACCCGCACCGTGCGGGCGGGCCGCGAGCGCAGCTCGTCGAGGGTGAGCTCGAGCCTTCGGGAGACCGCCCCGGTCACCGCCAGCCGCCACGTCGCCGGGTCCAGCGCGGGCATGTCGTAGTGCGTGAGCAGGTAGTGCAGGCCGATCGGGGTGACGTCGTAGCGCAGCGCCTCGAGCATGATGCCGTGGTTGCGCGCGGCCAGCGCGAGTTCCTCCTGGCTGATGCCTTCGTCCTGATCGGCGAGCCGGGAAGGCAAGCTGACATCGGCGAGCTGTGCGTCCATGGCTACCAGGATGCGGTTCGCGCGCGCGGGTGGGAACACTCGTCCACTTGGCGGCACGCGGGTGAGGTCGCCGCGGCCGCGCCGTTCGGCCGAAGCCGCGGCGATCCGATGTGATGACGATATGTGCTGGTCAGCAGCCCACGTCCACACGCGCGGAGGCCCGTTTCGTCACCCACCCGCGGTGACTTAAAGCACAGTGCGGGCGGTGTGTAACAACGCCCGGGGGCCCGGCGATATGCATGGTGACCCCGCGGTGCTGTCGGACCCCCGACCTGGCAGCACCGCGGGGATTTCCAATTTCCGGGCCGTTCCCGCTGGTCTTGCGCAGCGGGATGATCTATCAACGACTCCTGCCCTCGAAGCGCAGAGCGGCTCGACGCTGCTCGGCGGTTTCGGGCACGAGCCGTCCAGCCACTGGCTGGAGATCGTGCCGCACCGGCGGCACCCGCCGGGCTCGACGATCACTGTCGGCGCCACCGCGGAGGCCGACCTGCCCGGCAGGCTCACCCGGATCCCGCAGGCGACCGAGACCGCGAAGTACCTCACCTCGAACTACTCCGAGTTCTCCGGTTTCCCCGCCCCGCTGACCAACGGCGGTCTGAACGAGCACGGCGTGGCCGCTCGCGACGTCTGGTCGGACTCCCGCCCGGAGCTGGTGGCGATGACCCCGCCCGGCCAGACCGGCCCGAACTACAGCGACCTGTCCCGGATCGCGATGGAGCGGGCGCACTCGGCGCGCGAAGCGGTCGACATCCTCGGGCGGTTGATCGACGAGCACGGCTACACCACCTACGGCGGCAACTCGCACCTGTTCGCCGACGCGAACGAGGGCTGGGTGTTCGTCGAGTACGCAGGCGGTCAGGGCCTGTGGGCCGCGGAACGGCTCGGGCCGGACGACGTCCGGGTGTCCTACCCGGGCTACATCGGCGATTTCCCGGCCGCACCCGGGAACCCGGACTTCCGCGGCTCGCCGAACCTGGTGGACTTCGCGGTGCGGCAGGGCTGGTGGAACCCGGCGAGCGGGAAGCCGTTCAACCTGCAAGAGGTCTACGGCACGCCGTTCCCCGGCCACCCCGGCAAGTCCGCGCCGCGCGACGAGGCGCCGTGGCGGCATCCGCCGACGCTGGAGTCCGAGCTGCGCAGGCTCGGCGACGTGTCCCTGGTGGACATGCAGCGCATGGTGCGGGATCCGCGGTGGTCCGACGACCGCTCCGGCTACGGGCAGGTGGCGCAGCTGCGCGCGGACCTGCCGAACCCGGAGCTGGCGACGCTGTGGGTGGCGAACACGGCCGCGGTGACCGCGCCGTACATCCCGTTCCACATCGGCGCGACGGCGGTGCCGCCGGAGTACGCCCAGCACCGCTACCTCACCGCTGGTGCGGCGCAGGACTACCTGAACCCGGAGTTCGCGGCGCAGGAGGCGACCCGCTCGGCGACCCACCTGTCCAAGCGCCTCATGTACTTCACCTGCGATCGGCCGGAGGTGTTCCTGGACCGGGTCACCAAGACTTACGAGGGGTTCGAGGCCGAGACGCTCCACGAGATCGGTGACGTGCAGCGGCGCGCCGCCGACGCCTACCGCGCCGGGCGCGCCGAGCAGGCTCGGGCGCTGCTGACCGGCTGGAGCGACCGCCGGGCGCTGCGGGGCGTGGATCTCACCGAGCACCT
>NZ_JAFRFW010000953.1:0-2051 GCF_017434145.1 Saccharopolyspora sp.
CGCCGCGGGTGCGCAGGACGCCGCCAAGCAGCTCGACAAGAGCAAGGCGGTCGCAGCGGAGCAGGCCAACCAGGCCCCTGCGCCCGCGGCTCAACCCGCGGCCGCGGCCAAGCCGGCAGCCCCGGCCAAGCCCGCCGCGGCGAAGCCGGACTTCGTCAAGCCCGCCGAAGGCACCCTCAGCTCCGGATTCGGATCCCGCTGGGGCAGCTCGCACAAGGGCATCGACATCGCCAACAAGATCGGCACGCCGATCAAGAGCGTCGCCGACGGCAAGGTCATCAGCGCCGGTCCGGCCAGCGGCTTCGGCCAGTGGGTCCGGGTGCAGCACAACGACGGCACGATCACCGTCTACGGCCACATCAACACCATCGACGTGAAGACCGGGCAAAAGGTGAACGCAGGCGACAAGATCGCCACTCTTGGCAACAAGGGCAAGTCCACCGGCCCGCACCTGCACTTCGGTGTGCAGAAGGGTGGCACCAAGGTCGACCCGCAGCCCTGGCTGCAGCAGCACGGCATCTCGGTCAAGTGATGCCCGGTTCCGGGCCCGCCGGGCCCGGAACCCCGCAAGCCGGCCGTCCGAGGTCCGAGCTCCTTCCCCCGGCCGGGCCCCGGACGGTCCTTCCAACCGCCGAGGCGCGAACAGCCCCCGTCAGTCCTGCGCGGACTCGGCGGGGGTTCGTTCGCTCTCCATCCGCTCGCGCAGCCACACGAGCGTCCGGGACAGCAGCCGGGACACGTGCATCTGCGAGATGCCGACCTGCTCGGCGATCTGGGTCTGGGTCATCGAGCGGAAGAACCGCATCACCAGGATCCGGCGCTCCCGCTCGTCCAGCTCGGCCAGCAGCGGGCGGATCGTCTCCCGGTTCTCCACCTCGGCCAGCTCGGCGTCGTCCGAGCCGATCGCGTCCCCGAGCGGGATCTCGTCGGTGGCGGTGAGCAGCTCGTCCAGCGAAGCGCTGCGGTAGGCGTTGCCCGCCTCCAGTCCCCGGTAGACGTCGTCCCTGCTGATGCCCAGGTGCTCGGCCAGCTCGCTGGGCGTGGGGGCGCGGCCGAGTTCCTGGGACTGCCGCGCGATCGCCGAGGACACCGACAGGTGCAGCTCCTGCAGCCTGCGCGGCATCCGCACCGCCCAGCCGGTGTCCCGGAAGTGCCTGCGGACCTCACCCATGATCGTCGGAACCGCGTAGGACAGGAAGTCCACGCCGCGTTCGGGATCGAACCGGTCCACCGCGTTGATCAGACCGAGGGTGGCGACCTGGGTGAGGTCCTCCTGGGACTCGCCGCGGTGGCTGAACCGGCGCGCGATGTGTTCGGCCACCGGGAGATGTTCGGTGACCAGCCGGTCCCGCAGTTGTTCGTAGCGGGGGTCTTGCTTACTCACACCCGCGAGTTCGGCGAACAGCGGCGCCAGTTCGTCGTACCGTTGATGTCGCGAGTGCGCAGCGTGATCGGAATCCGCCTGCTTCACTCGTGAGTCCGTCCCTTGGTCAACTCAATGCGAACGACGTGGGCACCGTCGGTGTCCGCGTCCGGTTGCACCGAGGTTGACACAGTGTCGGTGAGTGCGCTCAGGACGCGCCAACTGAACGTGTCCTGCCGCGGTGCCTGAGCGGAATCACTGCGCACCGACGCGGAGACGGTCAATTCGTGGTCCTGGCCCGCGAACCGGCAGACCAGCGGCGCGGACCCGGCCGCGAGCCGCACCAGGGTCGAGCACGCCTCGTCCACGGCCAGCCGCAGGTCGGCGATCGAGTCCACGTCGAAGTCCGCTCGCATGGCCAGATCACCGGTCACCGCGCGCAACACCGACAGCTGGGACGCCTCGGCGGCGACCCGCACCTCCACCACGGAGGAGTCCGGGACCTGCGCGGTCCGTTCGCCGTGTCCGGACTCGGGTGCTGACACTGGCACACCTCTATTCGACCTCGGGGTCCTCGTTCGGGGACCGGTCTCCGGCACCCATGGCCGGGTGCCGGGTGGCTCCCGCCGCGCGTCGGGTTCTGACCTCATCGCCGGCCACCTCGTTCCGTGCCGCGCCGTTCCGGCAC
>NZ_JAFRFW010000954.1:0-4003 GCF_017434145.1 Saccharopolyspora sp.
AGCCCCGGCGCGCCGCTGCCGCGCTGCCAGCGCACCGTCCTGCGCGGCCGGACCATCTACGTGCGCGAGCCCGACGAAGTGGACGCTCTCTGTCCATAGTGGCCGGTGGCCCGCTTTCCGCCCCGCTTAGCCGCAAGTGAGCGGACCGTTCGCCCGTTCCAGCCGGTCGAACGGTCCGCTAACTCAACCGGCTCCCACTGCTTCGGGCCCCGCCCGTGTCGGCGAGTGCCCGGGTGTTCGGAGCGAACGGACCGTTGGCCCGATCTATTGGGACGAACGGTCCGTTCGCTCAGCTCGCTCAGCCCTGGCGGCCCTTCCAGCGCGGGTTGCGCTTGTTGACCACGAAGAGCTTGCCGTGGCGGCGCACCACCTGCGAGCCCTCCTTGTTCTTCAGCGACTTGATCGATGAGCGGACCTTCATCCGTCCTCCTCGGCTCGTGCGGTCATCGCCGCCCAAGCCTAACGAAAACGGTTTTCAATTGGCGCTGGTGCCAGCCCCGAGCAGCTCCGGTGCGTACGCGAGCAGCAGCTGCGCCGCGCTGAACGGCGCCGAGACCGGGTCGGGCAGCGCGATGTCGCGGGCCACGTGCGCGCCCCGGTAGGTCGGCTCCGAGATCGTCACGTCGGTGAACCAGCGCAGGAAGTCCGCGGGCGGAACCGGCAGCCCGGTGGTATCCAGCGACGCCTGGTTCAGCGCGAGCAGCGCCTGCTGCGGATTGCGCAGCATCCACCGGTACAGCTCGGAGAACTCGTAGATGTCGCGGTCCACCCGGCTCGGCCGGGCGCCGTGCGCTTCGGCGATCCGGACGCCGTGCTCGGTCGATGCCTGCTCCGCGTTTCCCCAGGCCGGATCGTGCACCCACCGGTCGGTGAGCTCGCCGTCGTGCAGCCGACGCAGGTACTCGGCCCACAACGGCGAGCCCGGATTGCCGAAGCCGTCAGCCGAGACGCCGAGCGCGATCGCGGTGCCGCGCTCGATCCCCTCCAGAATCCCCGCATCGACGTGCGAGACCCAGCTGCCGGGCGCGCCGAAGGAGTTCTCGGCGAAGAACCGGACGATGCCTTCGATGTTGCGCCAGTGCCGGAAACCGGGGATGTACTCGGCCGCGACGCGATCCTGCACCGCGCGCACGAACACCAGCCGCTCGGCCATCGGCAGCGCGTCCAGCTCGGCCGCCGAACAGTCCAGAGTGGACGCGCATGCCCGCGCATCGCGCGCGGTGGCCGCACCCGCCGGGCAACCGAGCAGCAACAGCAGTGGCACCAGCAGCGCCAGCGCGGCCCTGCGCAACGCGTTCGGCCGATCGAGCGCAGTGGAAGCGGAATGCGGCACCGGAGATCCTTCCCGAGGTCGGATTCGATCACCGGGAGTGCAGCAGTCCGGCACCTCCGCTCATGCACGCACGAGCTCGCGTCGCCCGAATGTCACCGGAACGTGATCAACGCACCGCCTGCCGATGAGCGCGCGCGAGGTTCACCGCCAGCGAAGCCGCCGTCACCACTCCCATCGCCAGCACGGTTCCGCCCAGGCCGAGCGGACCGGCCGCCGCGGCCAACAGCAGCACGACGACGATGTTGCCCCCGACGATCCACGCCGTGGCGGTCCCGGCGCGGGTGAGCCCGTGCAGCAGCCCGATCACCAGCAGGTACCCGGCCACCGGAACCGCGACGGCCAGTGCCGCGGTCTGCTCGGACATGTGCGCGTGGTGCTGCGTGGCGTCCACCGCGACCTCCAGCCCGGCGCCCAGCGCGGCCACCGCCGCGTACAGCAGGTAGTGCCCGTAACCCCAGGTCAACGCGGTTTTGAGGTTCGGCAGCCGGGTGTTCTGGCCGACGAAGTAGATCCACCACAGCGCGAACACGAGCACCAGCCCGCCCGCGGTGGTCAGCATCAGATCGGTCGAGAGTCCCTGCGCGGTCAGCGCCGAGCTCACCGCGTTGAGGACACCGAGGATGGCCTCGCCGAGCACGATGATGGTGAACAGCCCGTACCGCTCCGCGATGTGCTCCGGGTGCCAGCTGGTCTGGCGGTTGCCGGACTCGGCCCACGCGGGCACCGCGACCTCGGCGATCGCCAGCACGGCGAACCCGGCGTAGTCCCACGGGTGCGGCAGCAGCAGCCGCAGCAGCCAGGCGATCTGCACCGCGGTCACCCCGGCCGCGTACCGCAGCGCCGCCGGGCGGCCTTCGGGATGTTCCCGCGCCGCCCGCAGCCATTGCGCCACCATCGCGACGCGCATCAGCACGTACCCGAAGGTGATCACGGTGAAGTCGTACTCGTCCAACGCCGCCGGAATCCCGGCCGCCAGCACCAGTACACCGGCCATCTGCACCAGCGTCAGCACCCGGTACGGGCCGTCGTCGGTGTCGTAGGCGGAGGCGAACCAGGTGAAGTTCACCCACGCCCACCAGATCGCGAAGAACACCATGAAGTAGCCGAGCACGCCGGTGCCGATGTGCCCTTCGGTGAGCGCGTGGTGCAGCATCGTGGCGGCCTGCGAGACCGCGGCCACGAAGCAGAGGTCGAACAGCAGCTCCAGCGGAGTCGCCGCCCGGTGCTCCTGCCACGGGTCGCGGGCGGTCATGGTGCGCCACCAGGGGCGACTTTGCCGGCCGTCGGTCATCGCTGCGCGACTCCTCACCTGTTGCTCGCGTCCGGCGGGATCTTCGGTGCGCCGCGGGCGGATGTCCAGTCCGTGGCGACGCGCGTCACCGGGAATTCCGCCTCGGAGTCCACTTTGTCCGGTGCCGCGGCGCCGGAAGGCGGCCCGCGCGGCGGAGTACGCTCGCGGCATGGTCCAGCACGGCAACGGATCCGTGATCACGACGAACCGCAGGGCGCGGCACGACTACACGATCCTGGACACCTACGAGGCCGGGCTCGTGCTGGCCGGAACCGAGGTGAAGAGCCTGCGCTCGGGACGCGCCTCGCTGGCCGAGGCGTTCGGCACCGTGGACTACGGCGAAGTGTGGCTGCGCAACCTGCACATCGCCGAGTACGGGCGCGGCAGCTGGACCAACCACGCACCGCGCCGCACGCGGAAGATGCTGTTGCACGCCAGGGAGATCCGCGGCCTGACCGGCCGGGTCCGGGAGAGCGGGATCTCGCTGGTCCCGCTGTCGATGTACTTCCGGGACGGCTGGGTGAAGGTGGAGCTGGCACTCGCCCGCGGCAAGAAGCGCTGGGACAAGCGGCGCGCACTGGCCGAGCGCGACGCCGCGCGGGAGATGGCCCGCGGCATCGGCTGGCAGCTCAAGGGCCATCCCGGCCGGGGGCCTGCGGACCCGCTGCGCTACACCACCTGAAGCGTCCGGCGGCGGATGGCGCCGTGGCCGGCATCCGCCGCGAACGATCTCCGCGCGGCCGGTCGCCGGATCGGTCAGTCCTCGTCCGGCTTGGCGTGGTCGGGCACGCCCGGGTTGGGGTCGCGGGACAGGTCGATCAACGGGTCGACCTCGGTGCCTTCGGCTTTGGCGTGGTCCGGCACGCCGGGGTTCGGGTCGTAGGACGGGTCGGTCAGCGGGTCGTGCTGAGAAGTCACGGACGTTCTCCTCTGGTCGGCGTTGCTCCTTGTGGAGTACCAGGATGCATGGCCGAGCGCGGCCGGCGAGCACGGGGATCCGCCCGGCGCGCGCCCGGTCCCGACGGGGTGCGATTACGATCGTACGGCCGGTTTCTTGCACGGAAGAGGTGTCAGGGTGTCGTCGGAGGAACTGCTTCCAGCGCTGGAAGACGAGATGCGCGCGCTGATCCGCCGCGCACGGCACACCACGCGGGAACTGGCCAGGCAGGTGCACCCGAAGCTGGATCCGACCTCGTACCCGCTGCTGATGCTGCTCAGCAAGGAAGGCGCGCTGCGGATGTCGTCGCTGGCCGCGGCGCTGCAACTGGACAAGTCGACGGTGAGCAGGCAGGTCGACGCGGTGGTGCGGCTCGGGCTCGCCGAGCGGGTGCCGGACCCGAGCGACGCGCGGGCGCGGCTGGTCGTGTTCACCGGCGAAG
>NZ_JAFRFW010000955.1:0-3114 GCF_017434145.1 Saccharopolyspora sp.
GACGACGCGATAATCGCCGGAATTCGGGTGTTCGCCGCGACGTTATGAGCAGCGCTCGCCGAGCACCGGGGAAATCCCTCGTTCTCGATCCGTTCCGGCCCGGGGACCGCTCCGGCGAATGCTCGTGCAGCCCCGGCGTATCAGAAAGCGGCGGTGAGGCGTTCCAGCGGCCCGCCGAGGTTCCAGGTGCGGTCGAGTTCGGCGAGGCGGTCCGGGTCGGCCGCGGATCGCGGGAGCGGGTCGGGGCGGTCGAGGACGACCGGGGCGTCGCGGACCACGCGGACCACGGATGGGGCTGCGGCCAGGTATTCGGCGGAATCGGCGAGTTTGCCGCGCACTCGCGGGGTCAGCCGCTTGTCCCCGGCTTCGGCGGCGGAAAGCAGCGCGGCGAGCGAACCGAATTCGGTGATCAGCTTGGCGGCGGTCTTCTCGCCGATGCCCGCGACACCGGGCAGGCCGTCGGACGGATCGCCGCGCAGCACCGCCATTTCCGCGTAGGCGTCCCCGGCCCGGGAAGGATCGAGCGCGTAGCGCTCGGCGAGTTCGGCCGGGCCGTAGTTCTGCGCCTTCGCCAGCCCGCCGCCGACGTAGATCACCCGCACCGGCGCGGGCTCCGGCCGCACCAGCTGGAAAAGGTCGCGGTCGCCGGTGACGACTTCGACGGGGTCGGTGCGTTCCCGCTCGGCGAGCACTCCGATCACGTCATCGGCCTCGTAGCCCTCGGCTTCGGCGGTGGCGATGCCGAGCGCGTCGAGCACGTCGAGGATCACCGGGATCTGCGGGCTGAGCGTGTCCGGAACGTCCTCGGCGTCGGGATCTTCCTCGGCGACCCGGTGCGTCTTGTAGGTCGGCAGCGCGTCCACGCGGAACTGCGGCCGCCAGTCGTTGTCCAGGCAGGCGACGAGCCGCGTCGGCCGCCGCTCGGTGATGAGCTTGGCGAGCATGTCGCAGAACCCGCGCACCGAGTTCACCGGCGTCCCGTCCGGCGCGGTCAGCGACTCCGGCAGCGCGTAGTACGACCGGAACCACAGCCCGGCGGCGTCGATCAGCATGAGAGATCCCGTCACGACCTCACCCTGTCACGCCGCCCCGACGGCCGCCCCGGAGCCCGCAGCGCTCACGGCGCGTCGAAGCGTCCCTGCCGGATGGCGGTCAACAGCGTCGGAACGTCGACAGGCAGAGTCGGTCCCTGCGGGTCCTTGGAGTCGCGCACTCGGCCGCGGGGGACGGACAGTTCGACGCATTCGCCGTTGGGGTGCGTGTAGCTGGACTTCTGCCAGTGGACCTCGCTCATGTTCGCCTCTCCTGTTCTCCGATAACCCCAACGAGCGGCCGTCGCGAGCCGGTGAGCGGTGCCGTCGTGGCCGCTCACCGGCTCGGCGTGCGTTCACCGGCGGTCGAAGCGTCCCTGCCGGATGGCGGTGAGCAACGTCGGGACTTCGACGGGCAGCGTTGGGCCGTCCGGGTCCTTGGAGTCGCGCATCCGGCCGCGCGGAATGGACAGTTCGACGCAGTTGCCGTTCGGGTGGGACCGGCTGGTCTTTTGCCAGCGCACTTTGCTCATGTTTGGCTCTCCCATTCTTGGTGCGCCTGCTTCAGCAAGCCTAGCGAGTCGGTCGTGTCGAAGGCAACGTTGCGAATTTCGGCCAGTGCCTTCTGGTGTTCGTTGACATCGTGCTCGGCTGGGATGAAAGCTCCCGAATTGTAATGCTCGAAGTAGACTACCGATGGCGCGTCCGGGAATTCGTAGAGCACGAATGGACCGAGTAGACCGGGGTGCCAGCCGGTGCGCAGCGGCACCACGCGGACCGTGATGTTCGGCCGCTCGCTCATCTCGATGAGGTGGGCGAATTGCTCGGCCATGACGCCGGGTGCGGCCAAGCGCTGGTAGAGCACGGCTTCGCTGATGATGCCCTCGAACCGCACCGGATCTTCGCGAGTGAGCACCTCGCTCCGCCCGGCGCGGACCATCATGCGGACGTCTTCCTCGTGCTGCGGCAGCTTGACCGCGCGCATGGTGGATTTCATCAAGTCCGGTGTTTGCAACAAGCCGGGCACGATCATCGGCGCCCACTCCGTGATCGCGCTCGCCGCCCGCTCGCTCTCGATGGCTCCGGCGAGTTGCTGCGGGATGCCCGCGAGCCCGACGGTGAGCCAGTTCGGTTCGGCGGTGTTGCGGGCGAGGTCGAGGATGCGTTCCCGGTCGCCGGACGGCACCCGCAGCGCGGCCAGGATCATGGCGACGGTCTCGATGCTCGGCACCCGGCTGCCGTTCTCCCAATGTGACAATTGGGTGTGCGAAAGTTCCAGTTGACGGGAGAGTGCGCGCAACCCGACTCCGCTCGCGCGGCGGGTTTCCCGCAATGCGGCGGACAGCGCCCTCGCCCGGGGCGTACCTGCGGTTCTGCTCATGTTGATTCCGTTTCTCCGGGCAGCGCCGATAGCGGCACCGATGCGCGGGCCGATGATCACGCGAACGCAGCATTGGTGTTGCCGCGGCGCTGACAGTCATGCTGATCGAGCAAACAGTTCCGGCGAACGTCGGCAAAACCATACCGGCATGGTTCCGGCGTTCGAGCACCACCCTTGCGGAAAACTCACGTCACATGACTGAATTCAGCTCGGAGGAGCAACGATGAATATTCCCGGCTCGCGATTCGGGCACCACCATCCTGATGCCGTCCCGACGCGGTGCAGGTGCCCGAACCGCACCGCGGGCGCCGCCCCGCGCCACGCCCGAGCGTTGTCAGATGATTGTCACTCCCGGCCCGTGCACGCTCATAGAGTCGGACGCATGGACATCCAAGATGCCGCCGCGGGCGCGGGCGGCGTGTCCGCTGAGGGGATCGAATGGGCGTGGATGGCACCGGTGCGGGGGTCCCGGTGGCATCTGGTCTCGCGCGATGAGTGGGGCCCGGTCCTCGTCGCGAAGTGCGGCTACCCGCTGTGCGGCCAGGTGGACCGGGTGCTGACCGGTTCGCCGCAGCGCGGACCGCTGCTGGAGGGGGAGCAGCGGTCCGTGTGCACGTCCTGCCTGACCGCGGACGACGAGATCGCACCGCCGGACGACGAACTCGTGTGGCCGCCCGAACCCGCGGCTTGCGGCTGACCGAC